>JBBTGF010000225.1:0-2785 GCA_038041525.1 Elusimicrobiota bacterium
TAAGGAGCTCGACCAGGCGGGACCACGGCCCTTGGCGTCCTTGGCCCAGGGGGTGGTCGGAAGGTTGCCACCATAGATGGAGGAGCATCCCGTCGCGTTGCCGATGACCGCTCTGTCGCCATAGAGTTGTGAGAGGAGTTTTAGATACGGTGTCTCGCCGCAGCCCGCGCACGCTCCGGAGAATTCGAACAGGGGGCGCAGCAGTTGCACGTCTTTGATCTGGCCTAAGTCGAGCCTGGCGCGTTCGACTTCAGGGAGGTCCAAGAAATATCCCCAGGAGGCGTCGTCTTTGGCGGTATCGGCCGGCATGGGCGTCATGTTGAGAGCTTTACGTTTTACTTGCGTCTTGTCTTTAACCGGACAGACTTCTACGCACAGCGTACAGCCCGTGCAGTCCTGTGCCGATATCTGCAAGGTGTAACGTTCTTGCGGCGTGTCCTTCCATTTTGCCGGCGCTGACAGGAAACCCTCGGGGGCATTCTCCAAGGTCTCCGGTTTGATGCGCTTGGCGCGGATGACCGCGTGCGGACAGACGAAGACGCATTTGCCGCATTGGATGCAGAGTTTTTCATCCCATTGTGGGATCTCCATGGCGATGGCCCGCTTCTCCCATTTGGCGGTGTCGCTGGGGAAAGCGCCGTCGATGGGCATGGCGCTTACCGGTAAGGACTCGCCCTTGCCGGCCATGATGGGACCTAGGGTCTTGCGTACGAAATCTGGGGCAGACGCGGGTAGCGCGATCGGCAGCGCTGATCCCATTTGTGACGGTTTTGCATCTTTGGGCACGGGAACGCGGGCGATGAGGTTAAAACCAGCATCGACCGCTGCGCAATTCTTGTCGATGACGGCTTGGCCGCGGGAGCCGTAGGTCTTTTTGATGGTTTCTTTGATGGCAGCGGCGGCTTTGTCGTGGGGGAGCAAGTCGTTTAGCGCGAAGAAGCCCGCTTGCATTACGGTGTTGATACGTCGGCCCAAGCCTATACTGTTGGCGATGGCATAAGCATCGATGACGAAGAAACGCAGTTTCTTCTCGATGACGCGGTTTTTGATCGTCTGCGGCAACGTGGCCCAGACTTTGTCGGTGGGATGGGGGCTGTTTAACAGGAACATGCCGCCTGCTTGCGCCGCTTCCAATAGATCGAGGCGCTCTAGAAACGACGGTTGGTGGCAGGCGATGAAGTTCGCGGAGTCGATGAGGTAAGAGGCGCGCAGTGGTTTAGGCCCGAAGCGTAAGTGTGACTGCGTCATCGAACCTGATTTCTTGGAATCGTAGACGAAATAGGCTTGCGCGTAGAGATCGGTCTTTTCACCGATGATCTTGATGGAGTTCTTGTTAGCGCCCACCGTGCCATCGGCGCCTAGACCGAAAAAGATGGCGCGCACGGTCTCCGGCGCTTCGGTCGACCAATGCGGGTCCCAGGGTAAGCTAAGACGGCTGACGTCATCGTTGATGCCGACGGTAAAACGCGTTCTCGGTGTCTTTTGTGAGGTCTCATCGAAGACGGCCTTAGCCATGGCGGGCGTGAATTCTTTTGAGGACAAGCCGAAGCGGCCGCCGATGACTTTGGGCATCTGCGTGAAGTGTGCCGCAGCCTGCACGGATGCCGCGATATCAAGGAATAAGGGCTCTCCCATGGATCCGGGTTCTTTGGTGCGATCCAAGACAGCGATCGTTTTGACCGTTTTAGGCAGCGCTTTAAGGAAGGCTTGGGCGTCGAAGGGTCTGAAAAGCCTGACATTGAGTACGCCGACTTTCTGGCCTTCCGCAGTCAACCGTTCAACGGCTTCAAGGGTAGTCTGAGCTCCTGATCCCATCACGATGATGACGCGTTCGGCGTCTGGTGCGCCGCTGTATTCGAAATTCCGGTAGGAGCGTCCGGTCAGTTTCGCGTAAGTATCCATGACGCTTTGCACGGTCGCCGCGCACTTGTCGTAAAAAGGGTTACAGGCTTCCCGCGCCTGGAAGAACACGTCCGGATTCTGTGCCGTGCCGCGGATGACGGGCGCTTCGGGGTTTAAGCCGCGTTTGCGGTTCTCGGCTAATGCCTTGGGGTCGAGCAGGCGTTTAAGGGTCTCATCAGTGGGCAGTTCGACGTGGGCGAGTTCGTGTGAGGTGCGGAAACCGTCGAAGAAATGCAAGAAGGGGATGCGGGTCTGCAGGGTCGCCGCATGGGCGATGGCCGCCATATCCGCCGCTTCTTGTACGTTGCGTGACGCCAGCATGGCGAATCCCGTGGCGCGCGTCGCCATGACGTCACTGTGGTCGCCGAAGATGGAGAGCGCGTGCGTGGCCACCGAGCGTGCCGCGACATGGATGACGGCCGGGTTCAATTCTCCGGCGATCTTGTACATGTTAGGCAGCATCAAGAGCAGTCCCTGTGACGAGGTGAACGTGGTGGCGATAGAACCCATGGTCAGCGCGCCATGGATGGCGCCCGCCACACCCGCTTCGGATTGCAGTTGCGCGATAGCGGGTACCGTGCCCCAAAGATTGGGGCGTTTCGAGTTGACCCATTGGTCCGCCCATTCGCCCATCGGGGAGGCCGGGGTGATGGGGTAGATGGCGATGACTTCGCTTAAACGGTAGGCAACATCGCTGGCAGATTGGTTTCCGTCAATGATAAATCCTTTGTTTGGCATACCTATTATTATGCAACGAACCTGCCAGGGGCTTGCCCCCAACCTTTTTTCCGCTATCTTGAAAGAGTCGTTTCTTTGTTCAAGTTTGGGGGGCCGGGGCTTACTGAAACCGGCGTGATTGATGGTGGAATCGCGGCTGGGTTAC
>JBBTGF010000226.1:0-2857 GCA_038041525.1 Elusimicrobiota bacterium
CCGCGGTGGTCAAGCAATGGTCCGCAAAAGAATTCATCGCTATCTGGATGGAAAAAGCTTTAAGCCCGGGCGGCGTCTACGGCATGCGCACCGGTATACGGCTCAAACAAGGTCAAACCGCGCTAGCGGCCGAAGGCTCCTATGAACTCGATACCGATAAACAGCATGAATGGGCTGGATTAGGCGCACAGGTAGACCATGAACTCGGCGGCGGATTCGGCATCGCCGCGCAAGGCCGCGCCGCCACCACGCCGAAAGATTCGTTACCCACGGGATATTCCGCTACGGTCAATTTAAGCTACACGCCGGAAGCAGACGGAAAAAAATAGGGTAGACTAGCGCGCGTCGTCCCAAATACGCTGCGTCGGGGGTTTACATTGAGTATCTTTATCCAAGACGACCCCTTTATCGTAAAAACCCTTGCATAGCCACGCGCCATCAGACACCCGCGTTTCCCCGTAGACCCGGGCATCGCCATAGACATAAGATTCAGCGTCGACATGGGCGCTGCCATAAATCTGCGCTGAACCAAAAACGACCGCGTCCTCAAGATGCGCTTGCTTATAAACCTTAGCGTCATCAGCAACGATAGTATCCCTCAATTCCGCCTGATCGTCGATATGAGCATGGCCCTCGATGCGTGATTTGCCCATGATCTTGGCTTCCCCTCGGATGACGGCGTCCTGGCGCACGATCGCCTGATCACGAATGACGATCTCCCCCTGATCGCCGATGATGCTAGCGCGGTCAAGTATCTGTGCGCCGTCATGCACGGCGACATAACCGCCCAAATACACCCTGCTTCCCGCCAGCGTCGCTTTATATACCACGACCTTGTCAGTGACGCTCACTGACCCGGAGATATCCGCAGCGTAAATCTGCGCTTCTCCTTTAATCCTAGCCGACTCTTTGATCCTGGCCTTACCTACGACTTGCGCGAACTCGTACACCTGCGCTTTAGGCCCGATGTACGCTTTTGGGTCGACGCTGGCCGTATCGGCGACCCAGCCGCCCGGAGTCTTGCGTCTATCGCCATCATCGATAGGTAAATTGACGTGCCGATGCGCCTTCACGCAATACGCCGCGCCAGCGAATAAAAATTCTCCTTTAGGACAAGCGGCAAAGGCAGGCGCGACAGAGCAGATGAGCGACGCGATCAGATACCGCATGTGATACCCCCATAACCTTAACAGCGATAGCGGCTACTGGCAAGAGGAGCTTTCTCAAGCTACCATTATGCTGATGACTACCCCCTGGAGAAAGAACCCCCGGGCAAGGATCGGGATAATGCTATCCCTGTTCCTCCCTCTTGCAGGACTTGTCGACACGCAAGCGCTACCCCCAGAAGGATCGAAGCTGATCCTGGATCAAGAATTCGATAGATCACAACCAGCGCCGCCTTCTGACTCAGACGTCCCTGTCACCCGCGCTAGAACGCAAGAATCTGCAAAGAAAAGCTCCAAGAAAAAAACTAGAAAAAAACTCCCTTTGACGCCCACCCCGATCCCCGAACCACCGCGAATGATCGAAACGGAATCTCATCTAAGCGACGTCTCCGTTGGCACCCGCCTGCCTTATTCAACTTTGGGGCCAAGCCCCTTTGCCGCGGCCGACGTGGCTTTAAGCCACAAAAGTAACCATGTCGACGCTATGACCGTAGCTTCCGGCGGTTATATGCGCTTACAAGCCGTTCCCGTAAACAAAGCCTTGGTTCCCAAGGAAGGACGTTTCACTGATTATGATAAACAAGCCCTTTCGGAGAACTCTATCTATTTCAGTCAATACGCGGACGTAGTGATCACTCCATGGAAGAGCGCCAATGCCGCAGTGGCCGCGTTCGCCGGAGCCAGCGGCTGGGGTATGCTGCAAGGACTCGATGAATTTGGCAATCAAGCGCTGCTTGACGCGAATCTAGGCGTCATGGGGGCAGTGAAGCTCGGTCAAGGCAAACACCTGACCGTGGGCGCGCAAGCGGAAGGCATCATGGGCTCAGCCGACATGTACCGTAATTACCAAGAGAACAGTATGCCCAATTCTTCCCTGTACCTACAAGGACTTCACGCTGACGCGGAATTCTCGGCGCGCGAAAAAAATGGCACAGGATTCAAGCTGTGGGCCGAATGCGTACTGCGTCCCAAACAATATGATCACTGTCAGATGGGCTCCGCCATGGATATCAAAGATGTGAGCCTAGGCATGGCCGGACGCATGCAGTGGACACGCGGCGCGTGGTTCGCCAACGAAAAAGGCGTTTCCGCCAACCTGGATTACGCCGCGACCCCGGGCTTGAATTTCGGCGTACGCGGACACTATCTGGAAAGGACCACGGATAGGGGCCGTGGCTTAGGCCCTAACGCCGCCTTGATGCTGAATCTCTCCGGGACCCTCGATCCGGGATCGAATCATACCGCCAGTGTGGAAAAGCAAGCCCTGCGCTACTATGGCGACGAACCGGACGCCCAAAAAGCGCGCAAACTGCGCTCGCGCTACACAAACTCAAAGAACATCGATGATACTCTGATTGCTTCAATAGACGAAGCGTTACGCGATTCAGACGATCTAACATCTTTCAGCGAACGCCTCGGCGTTAAAGACGAAGCGGGTATCGTCGCGGCCGCAGCTTACATCGCGGGCTCGCAGATGCAATGGAACTACAACGACAAAGAAGGCCAGATCATGAACGCCGACAGTAGCGAAGAGATCTACAGCCGCTGGAGAAAGAGCATTTTAACCGGCCAAAAAGACCCTATGATACGCTGTTTAGGCGCAGCGCAGATGGCTTCTGAACTTGTCATCAAGCTAAGCGCTGATTTGGGACTCGACATGCAAGCCGGACCTGTCACCGTGGTGCATACGG
>JBBTGF010000227.1:0-2153 GCA_038041525.1 Elusimicrobiota bacterium
TGAGCATGCTGGTATTAAGCACCGCTTGAGACATGTAAAACGGTCCGTTGACGTTGACCTCGATGACCGAACGCCAGAGCGCCGGGTCATATACGCCGACGGAAGTCTTGACTCCCAAAAGACTGGCGTTATTGATCAAGATGTCGATATGACCGAAATGCGCCTGGCACGCTTTGACCCAGGAAGCCACTTGACCTAAGTCGGCGACATCGCATGTCTTAAACCAGATATCCGGGTTAACGAACTCCATCCCGCGCCTTGCTAGCGCGGCCACCTTCGCCCCCTTTCCGGCACAGGCCATCGCCAATGCAGACCCGATACCACTAGTGGCCCCGGTGATCACGACGACTTTATCTTGCCAGCGCATACTCATTTCGCCTTCTCCTTGCTCTTAAACGACGGATAGAGCGTGTAACGGAAGTTCAAATGGGCGAGGATGTCGTACCCACGGTTATAGCGCAGATAGGCTAAGTCGAAATTTGCCCGCAACAAGTTACCCAGTTGCAGATTGAGCAGCCATGGCGCCCCCACCGATTGCAACGGCTTGAGATATTCAGCGCTCAAGGCGAACCTGCGCGTGATTTTAAGACGCGTATTGACGAAATAACCTTTATCCGATTTCGATTCATTGTTTAAAAACTCGGTCAAATAGATGAGCTTAGACGGGGCGTCGCCTTCTATCCAGCCGACACCCGTCTGCAACCACCCCCAATCCTTGCTGGCCACCAGGAAAAGACCATGGAAAGCGCGCGATGTATCCTTTTGCTCAAGATTGAACGCGAACGTCGGATTCGATACCCCGGGAGCCTTGGTGTCCTTGAGCATATATGACCCTTCGGCCCCCACCGCCAACTGCGGCAGATACGTCCCTTCCGCTTCCAAGATAGCCTTACCTTCAAGTTGCAGGAACCATGCTCCCAAGCGCGAGAATAGTTCGCGACGGCGCGTGGTAAGCTCATCAAGCTTGTTGTATCCATAAAGTCGGCCTATGTAATAGGTCGTGGTGATGTCGACATTGACCGGCAGAAGTTTCTTGGTGCTGCTATACTGCGAATCGTAGTAAAGCGGTATCTTGCGATAGGCCGAAGGGGTCAGCACGGTGCCTGAAGCTGGCGGCGTACGCACGCGCCACGAGACCCATGATGGCTGCGACCCGGCGACGACGTCCCCCTGTGGCCCCAGCGCATGGACATGATAGAAGAACGTCTGTCCTTGTTGCTGACGGGTGAAATAATCCTTATACCAATCATGATAATAGCGCAGGTTTTCCGCCGCGGCGCTGGATAAGACGCAAGAGGTCTCCGCAGCGGTAGTTTTAGCGTCGGTCGTGCGCCAAACCTTGAAACTGTCGATATCCCGCTCAAGTTTAGGGCCGACGTCGAAACGCAAAACCACCCCACCCGAGATCGGCTGCGCATCTACAGAAAATTTGCTGACAGTGGCATGTTCTACTGCTACGCTATGCTGTCGACATATGGACAGGATAATGAACAGGGTTGTCGCCCTGATGAGCTTGGCAGGATTACTGGCTTTCCAAGGGGTGTCGCATGCGACACCCTCATTGACCAAGGAAGTAGGTTTACGTATATCATCGGCAACGCCGCAATCCATCATCGATATCGATTCCAACTTCATCAGGATGTATTTTATCAGAGACAATTTCCAGGTATTTTCAGCGACCTCGGCCGACGGCCTGACTTGGATAGAAGACTCCTCCTTCAGGATATCGACAGAGACCGCACCGAGCCTTGACGCAAGCTCGGTGACATCCTGCGCCGTCCTGCCTTTAGCTGACGGCAGCTACCGCATGCTCTATACAGCCAAGAGCTCTTCAGCAAGTTATCATATCCTTTCCGCGGCTTCTACTGACGGTTTGAACTGGATTAAAGACCCGGGAGTCAGGTACGAGACCGGGACCTCTTCGGTGACCCTGGATTCCCTGCGTGTGACCGCGTTGTCTTCCGGCAGATGGCGCCTATACTACCTCGAAAGATCGAGCTCCACAGGCGTCCTCGATATCTTCGACCTCAAGACAGCCACGGCGCCCAACAACGCTCTTGCCTGGACAGCGCACCGTGTCATCGCCTCCTCGCTGACCGCAGGCGGCATCGACGTCTCTACTATGACCGATGGGTCGATAAGACTCTTCTATT
>JBBTGF010000228.1:0-1900 GCA_038041525.1 Elusimicrobiota bacterium
GTTCTTGGATGAGTTCCATGTCTTAGACCTGATCGTCAATGACGGTCAAGCGCAAGGCGTCATCGCCTACGAACTCAAGACCGGACGGCTCCACATCATCGAAGCCAAAGGTGTCATCTTCGCTACCGGCGGTTGTGGCCGCATGTTCTCCATCACCTCCAATGCGCATGCCTTGACCGGCGACGGGATGGCGATCGCGTTATCCGCGGGTATCCCCTTAGAAGACATGGAATTCTTCCAGTTCCATCCGACCGGCATCTACAAACTCGGCATCCTACTCTCCGAAGCGGCTCGCGGTGAAGGCGGTATCCTACGCAACTCAAAAGGCGAGCGCTTCATGGAACGCTATTCCCCGACCATGCTCGACTTGGCCCCCCGCGACATCGTCTCGCGCTGTATCTATTTCGAATGCCGCGATGGTCGTGGCATCGGAGGCAAAGATTACGTCCATATGGACCTGACTCACCTAGGGCGTAAAGCTCTCGATGACAAGCTACCCGACATCACCGAATTCGTGCGCACCTACATGGGGCTTGAACCCGCGACCGACCCCATCCCCATCCAGCCCACGGCGCATTACGCCATGGGCGGCATCCCGACGGACAAAGACGCGCGCGTCTTAGCCGCGCCCGATGGCCGCACCATCAAAGGCTTGTATGCCGCAGGCGAGACCGCGTGCGTCTCGGTACATGGAGCCAACCGCCTAGGGACCAACTCTTTAGTCGACATCCTGGTCTTCGGCAGGCAGGCAGGCAGGAGCCTGAAAGCCGACCTCCCAAACCTGGCCGCCAAGCAATCTTCCACATCAGCCGTCGACCGCGCGCGCCAAGCGATCGACATGTTCATGCGTAACGCCAAGTCCCCCAAAGCGGAAACGACCTTGCCCATCCGCCAGGAACTCACTAAAGAGATGATGGACAATTGCGGGGTCTTCCGCACAGCCCAGGGATTACAGAAATGCCTTGACAAGATCGCACAACTGCGCGAACGTATCAAGTCAGCCAAGATCTTCGACACCGGGACCTCTTTTAACACCGACATCTTGGAAGCCATCGAACTCAAGAACTTGATCGATCTAGCCTGGGTGACCGCAGCGGGCGCCCTGGCACGCCAAGAATCACGCGGCGGTCACTACCGCGAAGACTTTCCTAAACGTGATGACGCCGGGTGGCTCAAGCATACCTTTGCCAAGCTCTCCAATGGCAAGATCGGTTTTGATTTTAAACCGGTCAAGATCGTGCAATTCCAACCGCAAGAGCGTAAATATTAAGACCATGATCGACGTCACGCTCAAGATCCAACGCTTCAACCCCGAAACCGACAAAGCTCCTTACTGGGCCGAATATAAGATCAGCGTCGACCCGGTCGACCGGGTCTTAGACGCGCTCATCTTAGTCAAACAGAGCATCGACGGGACGCTGACCTTCAGACGCTCCTGCGCTCACGGGGTCTGCGGCTCCGACGCCATGCTCATCAACGGCAGGAACCAGCTAGCCTGCCGACTTCTGGTGAAGAACTGTATCGATACCAATAACGCTACGGCCCTGATCACCATCGCTCCGGTCAAAGGCATGCGCGTCATCAAAGATCTAGTCATCGACATGGAGGGATTCTTCGATAAGTTCAAGAAGGTCAAACCCTACCTTATCGCCAACGACGACCCCGGACAACAAGAACGTCTGCAAAGTCCCCAACAGCGCGAGGTCTTCGACGATACGACCAAATGCATCATGTGTGCGGCATGCACCACGTCATGCCCGACCTTCTGGCTCAATGAAGATTACCTCGGACCCCAAGCTATGGTGATGGCCAACCGTTTCCTCTTCGATTCCCGCGACCAGGCGTCCGCCGAACGCTTAGACATACTAGGAGAGAGCCCATCGGCATTCACCTGCAGGAC
>JBBTGF010000229.1:0-2324 GCA_038041525.1 Elusimicrobiota bacterium
CTCGACTTCGCCACCTCACGGGCGTAAGCGTCGTTGCCGTTGAAAGTGAAACCTACTTCTTGCGTGCCGATAGCGGTGTTGGGAAAGCTCAAGGACACGTCGAGGTGGAGATGGTCGCTAGAACGCACGCTATAGCTGCTGTTCTTATGACGGAAGACAAAAGAGCGTTCCTGCGGGTATTCCCAGACGGCCGCAGCTTTGTCATATTGCAGGAGTCCGGCCGCCTCGATGGCTTCGACGTAGAGCCATGCCGAGCCGTCGAGTACTGGCACTTCTTCGCCTTCTATCTTAAGCAGGGCGTTATCGACGCCCAAACCGCGCAACGCGCTTAGCGCATGTTCGACGGTCTTGACGCTGACGCCGTTGTTGGAGAGGGTTACTCCCCGGGCTGTTTCACTGACGAAATCGGCGTCTGCCGGGATACGCGCACCATCGGATTCGAGGATGATGCCATAGCCTATCGGCGCCGGTTCGATGGTGAGCTTCGCGGGTTTGCCGCAATGCAGGCCGATGCCTTCGAAGTTTACCGCTTTAAGTAGAGTCGTTTGATTCTCAGTCATCGGTCACACCTAGCTTTTTGCTGATTTTTTTCAAGGTCTGTGCGAATTCGGGAAGCCTGTTGACATAAGCCTGCAGGCGCATGGCTTCTTTGATGTTGCGCGCCGGAGTCCCCCAAAGGACGTCTTTGCTCTTGACGTCACCGATGACCCCGCCTTGACCGGCGACGATGGTGCCGCCGACGATGTCGATATGGTCGCCAACGCCGACTTGGCCAGCCAAGATGCAGCAGTCACCTACTGTCGAGCTGCCGGCGATGCCAGTCTGCGCCGAGATGAAGCAGTGCTTTCCTATCTGCACGTTGTGCGCGATCTGCACTAGATTGTCGATCTTGGTGCCTTCACCGATGCGCGTGGCTCCCATGGTGGCGCGGTCGATAGTGGAATTAGCGCCGATTTCCACCGAGTCGCCGATCTCGACGGTACCGATCTGTGGGATCTTTTCTTGTCTGCCGGCGATGGTCACAAAACCGAAACCGTCAGCGCCGATGACGCAACCGGAGTGCAGGATGACCCGGTCGCCTAAACGGCATCCGTGATAGACAGTGACGCGCGCGTAAAGCAGGCAGTCGGCGCCAACGGCGGCGCCTTCGCCGATGAAGCAGCCGGCTTGTAAACAGGTCCCTTCGCCGATCGTGGCGTTGTCGGAAACCACGCAATAGGGGCCGACATAGGCGCTTGGCGCGATCTTGGCCGAAGGCGAGATAAAAGCGTCGGGGCTCACCCAAGCTTTAGGGTGTCTGTCGGTTTGCCAGACTGCCAAGACTTTTCTCCAGGCGATAGTCGTGTCGGGGACGTATATCTTGCTGTTTTTGAAGGCTGCGGCTTCTTGTTTGAGTTTTTGCGGCACCAGCAGGCAACCCGCCTGGCAATCAGGCAGGAATTCCTTGTATTTGACGTTGGTGAATATAGATATTTGGTCGCTTTTAGCCTCTTTAAGGGGAGCCGCGGCCACAATAGCTCGCTTGCTGTCGCCTTCGACCTCTGCGGGTTCGATGATCTTGGCGATAGCGTCGATAGTAAGGGAAGTGCTCTTATTCGCGTTCAATGGTCTTAATCTTGAGTTTCTTGAGTAAATCGTCCGTCAGGTCTAATTCAGGAGCTCCCCATAGGATAGCATTTTTGTCCACCAGCATATCGACGCCTTTTTCCTGGGAAAGTTCCTTGAGCGTGGCATAGATCTTGGCCAGCAGGGTCTTGGTCTTGGCTTCCTCAAGGTCTTCTAGATTCCGTTCGGCCTGCCTTTCCAGGCGGGCTAACTCTTGCTTGAGGGTGGTTAACTTCCCTTCAAAATTTGTCGCCTGGCTGGGCGGCTGTTCGACTGCCGGGGGTGATATTGGAGGCGTCGATGGCGTTACCTCGAATCCCGGAAGCGCTATTGTCGTGGTCGTGGCGTCAGGCAATACTGCCGTCGTGGGCGGCTGTTCGGTCGCCGGGGGTGGCGTCGGAGGCGCGGGAGGCGCCGCAGTTGCAGATTGTTTCATTTCTGCGGTCAGTCGGAATATTTCCGCGCGTTTGGCCGCAATCTCATTTTCTTTGAATAGAATCAGTTTTTCAAGCTCTTCCTTGGCTCGCTTGGTCTCTGGATAGGCGCGGAAGACCCTTTCTAAGTCGACTGTCGCTATGACGAAGCTCTTTTTGGGCGCTACCTGCATGCGGTCGAGCGATACGGCTGAGAGTGGTTGCGCCGCCAGCGTTAGCAATACGGTCAACAAGGCCTTTGTCATCAGAAGAGGTCTCCTATAGTAAAGTAACATTGGTTGCGAG
>JBBTGF010000230.1:0-4918 GCA_038041525.1 Elusimicrobiota bacterium
GATCTGGCCGGTACGTATCCCTTGCTCTTTGACCAAGACCGCCAGCTTGACCCCACCAGCATAACCAGCCTCCTTAAGCAGCTCCCTAGCCTTGCGCGGATCATACGCATATGATTTTAGATCAGGATCATAACCCTCCTCACCGGACATCGTCGGCGAGGCGATATTCCTGCCATTACCAAAAACGTCGTACAAGATGATCTTCTCCCTGTCGATGGCATGATTGACAGCCTGCCTGACACGCTTATCCTTCAGCGGCCCTTGCGAAGCATTCAAAGACCCCATCATCGCGTACAACGATTCTCTTTTGATCACCGCGTTGTCACGGCTGGCCATGACCTCGGTGGTCCTGGTACCTGGGAGTTCGGTGACAATATCCACGTCACCTTTAAGCAAATGGTCGACCTGTTGGCCGGTCGGGATAAAACGGAAGACCAACCCGTCCACCTTAGGATGACCCGCCAGCCAATAACCCGGGTTCGCGCTCAAAACGATCCTGTCTCCCTTGACCCAACGCTCGAAGCGAAACGCTCCGGTACCGACAGGGTGTTTATGCAAAGCGTCCGCTCCATGCGCGGCGATATAGCGCGGCGGAACGATGAGGATGAACCCAGCCAGCCGATTGATCAACAGGCCGTCAGGGAATTTCGTGACGATATTGATGGTGTACTCGTCGACGATCTCTACTTTTTCTATAGAACCGATATAACCCAAAGCCGGGAATCCTGTCTTGGGGTCGAGATAACGCTCGATGGAAAAACGTACGGACTGCGCGTTGAAAGGTTCGCCGTCATGGAACCTGACCCCTTGACGAAGTTTGAATTCCATGCGCAGGTCATCGATGTGCTTCCAAGAGACAGCCAGGGCAGCTTCGACGTTGCCATCAGCATCGAAACGAACCAACCCGTCATAGATCTGTTGGACGATAGTATGGTTCTTCTCGGAGAACTGCTTTTGCGGATCGAGCGTCACGGGGTCGGTGGCGTCGTCACAGATGATCAATGAGTCCAGCGCAAACGCCGAAGCTAGCGATAAAAAAAAGAAAGCCAAGAACGTCTTCATATAACCTTAGATATTATCGCAATCGAGGCTTGCTGGCGACCGCCAGGACAGACGGGTTCTTGGCGAGCGCGCATATCGGGTGAAAGACAGCCTTCCGGAAGCCCGCCTGGACCAGCCAATCACGATATTCTCCCGCCGTATAGACTCTTCCGGCCTCGGTATAGACTGCCATGTGTACCGAGAATAGCGCGGCGAATCCCGGCTGCACACGGTCATCGTCAAGCATGAAATCATGGATCAAGACCTTGCCACCCGGTCTTAACGCCTCAAAACTTCTGGCGATCAGGCGCTGATTGACTGCGGGTCCCTCATCATGCGTGATATGCGAAAGCAAGATCAGGTCATAAGCCTCTTGGCCGAGATCGGCCGTCTTGTAATCCGCGGCGACGAACTTGATGCGCCGCGCCAACCGGTGATGGCAGCCGATGATGCGCTTGGCGATGTCACCGGAACCAGGCAGATCGAGCAAAGTAGCGGTAAGACCCGGATATTTGCGTAATAAAGCGAGGCTGTATGTTCCCGGACCCGCGCCCACGTCAAGCATGGCGCGCGGACTATCACCATTGAGCAAGCTAGCGATCTGACGAGAAGGGGCCGACGCGATATTGCGCATACCCAGCAGATACTCTTTAGTGAAACCTTTACGCTCAAGCAACCAGCGCTCAAGACATCTTTTAGCGCGCCCTCTTTTGAGCACGCCGCCAAGGTCGCTCCAGGCGTCCCAGATCATCTCCTGATACTTCAGATTATCGCCCATGTACGCGGTCCTGCCCCTGACCAAGAATCTACCCGCCAACGGCGTATTGCGGTAACGACCGTTGCTTTTAACCAATAAACCCATCGAAACCAGTGCGTCGAGCATGACTTCAGCCGGTCTGACCTTGATAGCCGCCGCACTGCAGAGTTCTGTGACACTACGCCAGCGCTCAAGATGAGTGAACAATTCAAGGGAAGCGGCGACCATCAAGACCTTCGCCTTACGGTAGCCCATGACCGTGTCGACGATGAAATCCGGCGTCAGCATACGGCTATTGGACGGCGGCAAAGAATCTCTCCAGCGACTCGACCCGGGCATGGATCGGCGGGACTTCATCGGCATCGATCATCACATCTAAGACCGCTGGATTACCGACGGCTATAGCCTCGCGTATCGCGCCACCGATATCCTGCGGGCGTAGGACGCGCACGCTCCATGCCCCAAGGCCCTCGGCGATCTTGGCGATATCCATCCGGTGGAATTCTGTGCCCATGGTGCGACCGCCATACTGCAACTGCTGGCCTTGATGCACCGCGTTAAAACGGCCGTCATTTAAAACGACCCAGATCACCGGGATCCCGCAAGAGACCGCGGTCGAAACCTCCATACCGTGCATGCCAAATGCGCCGTCGCCGACGATGGCGATGACCGGGCGCTGTGGCGCGGCCAGCTTACCGCCAATGGCGGCCGCGACGCCGTAACCCATGGCGCCGAACTCGCCCCAATTGTGGATGAACATGTTCTTGCCCGTAACCTTGAGGTAATGCAAAGCCCAAAGCGTGTTGTTGCCGGAATCAGCGAAGATTATGGCGTCTTCGGGCAGGCAATCATTCAATTCCCTCATCAAGCGCTGGGGCTTGATAGGAACCGCGTCCGATACTGCCGCCGCCTCATCAAGGACCGACGGAACCTGCCTCTTCCAAGCCAGGATATCGTCGACTCCGTTGCGCCTAGCGTCTTCTACTTTGCCGATGCGCCGCTTAAGCTCAAAGATCAGCTCCCGCAGAGGCGTCTTCATGTCCCCGATCAAACCCAACGACACGGGGTAATTCCTGCCCACGACCGAAGCGTCGATATCCTGTTGGATCAACGCATCCTTAGGCTGCAATCTCGCCTCCCAGCCCTGCGTCGATATCTCATGCATGCTGCTACCTAAGACTAAGAGCACATCCACGTCGCCAGAAAGTAGATAACGCTCGGCCCTTGGGGAACTGGCGATGCCGAAGACGCCCAGCGACAGCGGCTCTCCTTCATCAAAAGCGCCCTTGCCTTTAGGCGTCGTGGCCACGGGGATCGACAAGATACGCGCCAACTCGGCAAGTTCCGCCTGCGCAGCAGCGAGGTTGACGCCATGACCGGCTAAGATCGCGGGACGGCGCGCGCCGAGCAACAGATCAGCGGCCTGACGCACGCCCTCACGATCGAAACAACGTTCCGCGCTGCGGTAAAAACCAGGGAACAGGACCTCCGCAACCACCGCCTTCTTCATCAGGTCGGTAGGTATGTTCAAATGCACAGGGCCGCGGCGTCCGCTCATGGCCCAACGCAAGGCTTGACGCAGCGTCGTCGCCAGATTATGCGCATTGACCACCATCGCGCTTAACTTGGTGGTTTCTTTAAGCATGCTGACGATATCCATCCGGTCATAGGTCGAATCCTGCAAAGAACCTTTGCCGAAAGCCAGTGTCGCCACTTGCGCGGTGATAGCGAGCACCGGCAAAGAATCGGCTTTCGCCGCCGCGAGTCCGGTGATGAGATTCGTAGAACCCGGCCCGGTGGTAGCGCAACAAACGCCCAACCTGCCACTGACCCTGGCGTAACCCGCCGCCATCATGGCGGCCCCGCATTCATGACGCGTGGTGACAAGCTCGATGCTGCGGTCACGATACAACGCATCGAACAAAGGCGTCACCGGACCGCCCGGGATGCCGAAGATGTGGGTCACACCCTCCTGCTTGAGATACTCTAAGATCAATTCAACGGCGCTTATATGTTCTTTCATAGTTAATGTAGATTTGATAGTTAATAAAATAATACGATATAAAAGCCATGTTTACCAAACTGACATCCTACGTCAAGGGTGGCGCCACGCTCGCTATCGGTGATACGCCTCTCATCGGACTCGACAAAATCCATCACGGAAGTGGCCGGTTGTTAGCCAAAATGGAATACCTGCAGCCGGGCGGCAGCGTCAAAGACCGGACGGCATTACGTTGCATACAGGACGCATACGCATACGGACGCCTAACCACAGGTCAGCCGGTCATCGAAGCCACTAGCGGCAACATGGGAGCGGGTCTTGCCATCGTTTGCGCAGCTACGGAGAATCCCTTCATCGCTGTCATGTCCGAAGGCAACAGTCCGGCGCGCGCCGCTATGCTCAAAGCTCTTGGCGCAGAGGTGCTGCTAGTACCGCAGGTCAACGGTACACCCGGCAAAGTCACAGGCGCGGATTGGGTGGCGGTCGAAGAAATGGCCCGGCGCATCGCGATAGAACAGAATGCTTTTTTTGTGGATCAGTTCCATAATGATAGCGGCATCCTCGCTCACCAAGAAGGCACGGGGCCGGAGATTTGGCGCGCGACCCAAGGGCGGATGGACGCATTCGTCGCCTGCGTCGGCAGCGCAGGCAGCTTCATCGGCGTGGCCCGCTTTCTAAAACAACAAAATCCCGGCATCCTCTGCGTTGCCGTGGAACCCGAAGGCGCGCAGATCCTCGCGGGAAAAACCGTCGTTAAAGCGACACATATCATCCAAGGCACCGGATATGGCCTGATACCGGCACACTGGGATCCAGCGCTCGCCGACGCCTATCTAGCGGTATCCGATGAGGAAGTCTTGCGGACCACAGCGGAACTCGCGCGCCAAGAAGGCCTCTTCGTTGGCTATTCAGCAGGCGCCAACGTCTGCGCCGCCAACAATCTCCTGGCTAGCGGATTGTTACCAGCTGACGCCACCGTGGTGACCCTACTCTGCGACACGGGATTCAAATACATTTAAGGCTCGACCTCGCGGCAATCTTAGGTCCGATTGGATGCATACGGCGAGTCAAGCAATCTAAAAAGGTAACCGAACGCCTGTCTCGTTCAGCAATTTAAA
>JBBTGF010000231.1:0-3974 GCA_038041525.1 Elusimicrobiota bacterium
GCCGGTCTGCGCCGGGAAGGTTCGGTCTTTTTGCGCTATCGGGGAGCCAACCCCAATGGTTCCGACGGCGCGGTGGCGGGTATCACCAATGTCATGGGCAATGTCATCGGCATGATGCCGCATCCGGAGCGTTTCGTCGCGCTCGAACAACATTATCACCGTCATAGCGTAGCGGGTACGACGCCTTGGGGGCTTGAGTTCTTTACGGCGCTCGTGAGTCTGGATTGATCAGGGAGGAGGGTCTATGTGCGGCATCTTCGGCGTCACGCATAACAAGCAAGCCGCTTATCTGACCTATCTTGGCCTGCACGCCCTGCAGCATCGCGGTCAAGAGGCTTGCGGCATCGTCAGCGCCGATGCCGAGCATTGCCGCCAAGAACTCGCCAAAGGTTTGGTCGACGAGGGTATACAGGCCGCGAGCCTGGCTAGGCTTAAAGGCGATTTCTCTATCGGCCACGTGCGTTATTCGACCGCGGGTGGTTCCTTGATGCGCAACACGCAGCCCTTAGTGGCGTTCAACACGCCGCTCGGTGAGATCGCGTTGGCTCATAACGGTAATATCCCCGGTTACAAAGGCTTGCGTTCACAGCTGCAGAAACAGGGAGCGCTTTTTTATACGGATTCTGATTCCGAGGTCCTTTTGGTCGCGATCGTGGGCGCTCTGCAGCGCCAGAGCAACGGGGACAGGCACATCGGGGTGGCGCAGTTCGCCAAGATATTGACCGAGGCCTTAAGCGGCATCGAAGGCGCTTACAGTTTGCTCATCCTGACCCGTGATTTCATGGTCGCGGTGCGCGACCCGTGGGGGATGCGGCCGTTGGTCATGGGACGCCTGGATGGTTCTTACGTGTTCGCTTCCGAGACAGGCGCTTTCGATCTGATCGGCGCGCGTTATCAGCGCGAGGTCAAGCCCGGTGAGATCGTCATCGTTTCGCGGGTGAAAGCGGTGCCGCAGAGCTATCCCTTGAAGGCCGAGCGGCGCGCGGCGTGTGTTTTTGAGTTGGTTTATTTCGCCAAGCCCGATGGCAAAGTCTTTGATAAAGAGGTTTATCTGGCGCGCCGGCGCATGGGCGCGCGTTTAGCCGAGGAAGCGCCGGTCAAAGGCGCCGATCTCGTCATCGCGGTACCTGACAGCGCCACGGTGCAGGCGCTGGGCTTCGCACAGAAGGCGGGCCTGCCGTTTGAGTCCGCTTTGATCCGCAGTCACTATATCGGGCGCACCTTCATAGCGCCCGAACAGAAGATCAGGGATTTCTCCACCAAACTTAAATTCAATCCTGTGCGCGGGATGCTTAAAGGCAAAAAGGTCGTCGTGGTCGACGATTCCATCGTGCGCGGTACGACGTCAAAAAAGATCATACGCTTGCTTAAAGAGGTGGGCGGCGCTAAAGAGGTCCATATGCGCATCGCCAGCCCCCCGATCGCCTGGCCGTGTTTCTATGGCATCGACATGCCGACGCGTCGCGAGTTGATCGCGGCTAACCGGAAGGTGGAGAGCATCCGCAGGTATCTCAACGTCGCGAGCCTGGCTTATCTTAGCCTTGACGGCATGCTCGATGCGGCGGCTGATGGGCAGGATGGTTTTTGCCATGCGTGTTTCAGTGGACAGTACACCGTGGCCAAGGACGCGGTGCAGAGGAGTTTGCAGGCATGAAGGTACTCATCGTCGGCTCCGGCGCCAGGGAACATGCCATTGGCTGGAAGCTCAAGGCGGATAACCCGGGCGTTTCGTTGGCGTTCGCCCCCGGTAACGGTGGCACCGCTTTGCTGGGGCGCAATCTCGCCAGCGGAATGGATAACGCTGCTTGCGTGCAGGCTGCTAAGGATGCCAAAGCCGACTTAGTCGTCATCGGTCCGGAAGGGCCTTTGGCTATGGGTTTGGCCGATGACTTAAGCAAGCAGGGGATCAAGGTTTTTGGTCCTTCCAGGAAAGCGGCGCAGCTTGAGACGTCTAAGCTCTTTGCCAAGGCGTTCATGATGGCGCATGGTCTGCCTACTGCGTCATTTCAGGATTTCGATTCGTTCGCCAGCGCGCTTGCGTATCTCAAGCAGGTCGATTTTCCCGTGGTCATCAAGGCCGATGGTTTAGCGCAGGGTAAGGGCGTGGTCGTGGCGCGTGACAGTAAAGCAGCGGAAGCTGCCTTGCGGCGGTTCATGCAGGAAGACGCCTTGGGCACAGCTGGCCGACGTGTGGTTATCGAGGAGTTCCTCAAAGGTGAGGAACTTTCCGTCTTGGCGTTTTTTGATGGGGAGAATTTTGTTTTCTTGCCGCCCATGCGCGATCATAAGGCGCTTTTAGATGGCAATAAGGGTCCTAACACCGGCGGCATGGGTGCGGTGTGTCCCGTGTTCCCTGACCGTAAACTCTGGAGTTCGATCACTGGTGAGCTGGCAAACCGCTTACGCGCCGGATTGGCGAAGGAAGGTATCCGTTATCAGGGTATCGTTTATTTCGGCTTGATGTTGACGGATAAAGGGCCGAAGTTGCTCGAGTTCAACGCACGCTTCGGTGATCCCGAGACGCAGACCGTCCTGCCTTTGTGCGACGCGCCTTTACTCGAACTGCTCGATGCGACGTGTCAGGGCGAACTCGGACGTTTCGACCCGATGATGTTTTTTAAGACTCTGGAGACCTTGCCACGGGTGAGTGTCTGCGTGGTCTTGGCCGCACCGGGCTATCCCGATAAACCCATCACCGGCGGCGTCATCACGGGCGTCAAAGCTAACGGACCTTTCAGCCGCGGCAGTTTCGTCTTTCACGCGGGAACCAAGCAAGATTCGGGCAAGCTCCTGACCGCTGGCGGCCGTGTTGTGTCTTTGGTCAGCGTCGGCGCCGATCTTACCCGCGCGCGCGCAGGCGCCTACGCTTTGGCCGACATCGTGCGTTTCGAAGGCATGCAACTGCGCCGTGACATCGGATTCTAGAAAACAGTTGGTGGTCGCGATAAAAGTTTTATTTGACGTAATTACCGAATGACCAGGACAGCGTTATGAGCGCCACGTCGGTTCCGGCCGCGTCGGAAAAGCTTCTCCTGAGGAACGGTGCGGTTACGTTGAATGATAATCCGAGCGGTTCATATATTGCGTTTAATCCGCCTGTGATGATCGTCCCATCGAAGTTGATAAGGCCAGTTTTTGATTGAGATTGACACTGACCGGTCGATGCTACCGAATTATTGACGCCTACTTCCGTATACAACGAATCCAGGCGGACTTCCGTCGGGGTGAATTTTTTACATTCATCACCCGCGATGTCGCTGTAGATGAAGAATGGGTTGAATTTAAAATATTTTCCTAGAGTGACACCCGCCTGAACCCCTGCCATGTAGCCGATAAACACAGGTTTTGATTCCAGGTCGTAGTCGGTGACAAGAACGTTGTTGGAATATTGGGTTATGCGTTGTGAAGTGCTGAACCGGGTCATGCTTGGTCCGGCGAATATCGGGATGGTTAAATATGGGTTGTGGAATAATTCATAGGTTACGCCGCCGCCGGTCACAATAAAGGAGGCTTTGACATCTTTTATGTAGTCATCTCCCCAGGTGCAATCGATGCAGATGCTTTGGAAATCTCCGGACAGGGAGCTTCCCATCCCCAGGACATAGACCGCCCATTTGTCCGCGAAGGAGTAGCTCAAGCTACCCGAGCCCCCGAAGCCTTTGAAACTCCCGTCCCTTTTGTAGAACTTATGGACTAAATCGAGTTTGCCATTGAAATTGGCGGGCGTTAAGGATAGTTTCCATGTTCCTTTGATTGGATGGAGCATGGGTAATGGGGCATTGGCGGAGAATACTTTGGTGACCTGATACGCGGAGTCGAAACCTATCCTGGCGCTGCCGGAGATGGCCCATGCTTTCATCGGGACGAGTCCGGTCAAGATGACGGCCCATACGGTCAGCAACATATTCGTATCGTATCAGGGATCGATCTGGAGCGCTAGGGTCAAGAGCAAGACGAGGAGTTCTTGGATATCC
>JBBTGF010000232.1:0-6248 GCA_038041525.1 Elusimicrobiota bacterium
CCTGATAGAACGCGGGCCGACAATCGGGATACCCTGAATAATCCAAGACATTGGGACCCAAGACGATCGCCTGCGCGCGCAAAGCATCAGCAGCGGAGATGGCAAAAGCCACGAACAGCGTGTTACGCCCTGGGACATAAGTTGATGGGATGCCCCCTCTACCGATACGGCTAAGCACGACATCGGGAAGACTCTGTGAGACATCGGTCAGCGAAGAAGCCTTAGCCCATGGCAGAGAAACCCGGATGACATCGAACGTCGCCTTGACCTGCCGCGCTAAGGCCTTGGCGTGGACGATCTCTTTTTTATGACGTTGCCCATAATCGAATATCAAACAATGGCAGCGATAACCCTGGGCCCGCGCCCAATAAAGCGCGGTCGCAGAATCGAGCCCCCCCGAAAGCAAAACGATCGCTTTTTTCATCTTATATCCAAGATCTTATGCGTCTGCGGGATGACCCTGACTTGCCGATGATATGGCGACACGGCCGCACATAGCGCGGTCAGATGCTCGGCTGAAGGCTGGTCCACCCCCCAAGCTGGCTGTAAGACAAAACCTTCAAGACGCTCACTGCCGGTGATAGCGGCCGCTGTTGCGGCTATCGCTTCGAGTTCTGCTATCTCACTCTTACGCGTCACAACGATCTTGATATAGGTTTTTTTGCCTGCCGCCAGCGCCGCCTTAAGACAACCCATCTCGCTAGCGATAAGCCGCTTGTGCCTCGCCAAGCTCAACGCCTTGGCGTCCTTAAGCTTGAACTCGATCTTACAGATATCTATATAAGGAAGGACCTGCGAAAAACGCCCTGTATCGTAACAAGAAGATTCGAGATAGGTAAGTATCCCTTTACTTTGCACATGTCGAGCCAAAGCCGCAACCGCTTCACTCTGCCAAAGCGGCTCACCCCCGGTGAAATTGACTTTGAACACATTCTCGCCTAACGCCTCGTCGATCAACTCACTTGCAACCTTGATGCTGTATTTTTTGCCGCTACCTAGCGGTATGAAATCAGGAGTATCGCAATAAAAGCAGCGTAACGGGCATCCGGCCAAACGCACGAACAGCGTACTCGTCCCGACAAAGACGCCCTCCCCTTCAAAACTCCGGTAAACCTCCGCTATCCTGACGTCCATAGACATATTATAGGAGCAAGCTTGAGCAATGCCCCTTCCCGCATTTATGGAAAATCCTCCTTGCCCGCCACCCCATCTTCCCTTAAGCTATTACCAGACCGTTGTGCAAAGAGGTGCTATATGACTGACCGACTATCCCGTTTGTTCTTAGCGTTGATTCTTACCGTATCACAGATCCCAACAGTCTGCGCCGAGAACCTGAACCTGACGACATTCTATCCTGTACCCTCCGGCGTCTACAAGAACCTGACTACCACCCAAGGCGCAAATTTCGCCGTCACCTCGGGCAACGTCGGCGTCGGCACCGAACTCCCGTCATTTAAGTTCGATGTCTATCCCCCCTCCAATGCGCGTATCGGCGCCGCTGAAATAGGTTCCTGGCCATTGAATCCCGGGGTAGCCTATTTTGGCCATCAAACCCTCGATCACAGCATCGCCGGCAATTATGCCGTATTGCAGAACAATGTCGGTGCGACTTTCATCAATACAGCATTAGGTTTTCCTTTAACCTTCACAGAGAACAATGTCCCAACCATGGCCATCCAGCAAGGTACCGGCAACGTCGGCATCGGCACCGCTTCTCCGGTATACAAACTCGACGTCGCCGGCAACCTCAACCTCAACAGAGGCATAGGCATCGGTGCGGCCATGTTCGTCAACAATGCGGAAGCCCTCTGGTTCAACGGTTCCTACTTCAGTTGGGGCTACGGCGGCAATGCCAATTTCTTCGCGGACAACGTCGGCATCGGCACCCCTGCCCCGGAAACCACCCTGCATCTTTATGCCAACTCGAATATAGTCACACCGACTATCCTGCTTGAGAATGACAGCGCCGGAGGCAGTGCGGGAACTGGGGTATACATGCGCGATACCAACAACCGCTCTTCCTCGCTTGCTTATTATCCAAGCCCGCAGATATTCGCATTGGATGCACCCAATATGGCCGGCCAAAGCATCCGCTTATCCTTTGGCGGTATCCCGACTTTTGCCGCGCTTGCCGGCGGCAATGTCGGCATCGGCACCATGAATCCTGACGCCAAGCTCGATGTGCTAGGTGTCGTCCATCATATGGGCATCGCCATGCACTCCTCAAGGGAACTCAAGACCGACATCGAAAAACTTAGAAGTGACGACTATGACCGGCTACTTGCCGAGGTTGAAAAGCTCGACATCTACCGCTTCAAATACAAAAACTCCGACAATCAACGCACCAATCTTGGCCTGATCGCCGAAGAGTCCCCTGCCATGCTTCTCGATGAAAAAAATAAAGCAGTCTATGAATTCGATTACATCACCATGCTGGCAGGAGCCCTAAAAGCGCAGCAGAAACTCATCAACGACTTGCAAAAAGAGATAGAAGCGCTTAAAACGGCAAAATAAGAACTACTGTACGGCTGGCTTAATCCCAACCATCATCAAATTCCGGGCTTGCGCACGTCGACTTCCTGCACTAACCTTATCAATAGGCCGTTAATCAATGAGGTGCTTTATGATCAAACGCATGAGCCGTCTGCTATTGACGTTCGCTTTGCTTGTTTGGCAAATACCCCAGGCAGCCGCTGAAAGCCTGAATCTGACGACTTACTACCCCGTCCCTTCCGGCGTCTACAAGAACCTGACCACCACGCAGGGCGCGAATTTCGCCGTAACCTCCGGCAATGTCGGCATCGGTAATGTTGCTCCCACGCAAAAATTAGATGTCACCGGTAACGCATATTTTTCCGGCAATGTCGGCATCGGCATACCAAGCCCCACAACGAAACTCGATGTCAATGGGACAATCAACGCTTTAAAAGTCGTCAGCAACACCGGCTCTGGCGGCAATTGGGCGGATATCAGCGCGCCAACCTATGCCGCGCAGACTTCGATCTATTCTTATGGCGCCATCTGCGCCGGTAACGCTGGCGGCTTCTGCACGGGAGCTGGCGGCGTCACTATGAGCGCCGGCGGAATGGTAGGCACTCCCTCCGTAGCTTTGACCGGCTCTGGTAATAGCTGGTTTGATGGCGGTGGCAATCTCGGCATAGGGAACAATGCCCCAATATATAAACTCGATGTATCTGGAAACCTCAATGTTAACAAAGGTCTGACTGGCGGCGCTCTCTTTGTAAATAATTCACAAGCTCTCTGGTTCGACGGTAACTATTTCAGTTGGGGTTACGACGGCAACGCAAACTATTTTGCCGACCGTGTGGGCATTGGAATCACCAACCCGTCCAATCCACTCCATGTATACGGATCCAATCCTAGTATTCACATTGAAGGTGACAATGGGAGCAATTTTGTCTCACTGATGCTTGAACCGCTAGATAGCATAAATTCTTACGCTTCACTGTATTATTCACGATCCGGATCAGATATCGTTGCTCTCGACGCTCCAAACTTTGGCAATGCGCAAATTCGACTATCATTTAGCGGCATACCTATTATGACTATTGATAACAATACAGACAGTGTGGGCATCGGAACAACTAATCCTACCTATAAACTTGACATACCTCCAGATTCACAAGCGGTTTTAGGCGACATGTTGATAGGAAGCTGGCCAGCCAATGGCGCCTATGCCTTCCTCGGCAATCGTTACCTGAATCAATCTGCTGCCGGAAATTACGCTTTGTTGCAAGGAGGCGCTGGGGATACTTTTCTTAATGCGGCGGCAGGTATGGCGATCTACTTTAGAATCAATAATAGCACCATGATGTCCATTGACGCCGGTGGCGTGCGCCGTAGCGACGGCGTATGTCAATTCTCCTGCCCTTCGGATAGAAATTTAAAAAATAACATTAAACCAATCAATAATTCTCTGGAAAAAATCGCTCAATTACAACCAGTTACCTTTGAATACAAAAATACTGGATTAGGCAAAGGGATACAAACTGGACTGGTGGCACAAGACGTGGAAAAAATCTTTCCAACATGGGTAAACAAAAATTCGGAAGGCTTTAAAACGATTGGCTACGGCGCAGAAGTCCAAGTCCACTTGATCGAAGCGGTTAAAGAGCTTAAGCAAAACAACGACACCCTCGGACAAGAAAACCAACAACTCCAAAAGCGTCTGGATAAACTCGAACAACGACTAGAAAGATTGGATAAATAGTCAGCGGCCGTCGGCGGCGAGTAGGCTTCGTGTTAGCGTCATTTGGGGCTTTCCGGGGACACCATACGCATTTCCCGCGTTACATTGCTAACGTTCGCAACGTTAGACATACTAACGTTGCGAACGTTAGAACAACGTGGCAGGTGGGGTCGGGTCTCCATTTTACTTTTATCGCCACAGGCGGTTCTTTTTTAAGGAATCGATGAGCGGTTGTGAACGGAATCTTAACGCGTAAGTTTTAAGTTTATCCCTATCGAGATCCCAACGCCCATCTCGCTTGTATGGGAATTCAAGCGCTGAACGTGGCGATAACGCTAGATAAGCTAGATCCAAAAAGGCCTTTTCCGGTTCCGCTATTGGGTAGCCGCCGCGTCCTGACGGTTTAATGGCATAGCCCCACATCAACTCTTTAGGTAGTCGATGAAAGTGAAAGTCGGCGATTCGAGTCTTATAGTGTCTTTTGATCGCGGGAGACACGGCATAGATGACATGCGGTATCTCTTCAACCTTGCCTTGTTCTGCCAAAGCGCTGTAAAGTGAGACATATGCAGGCCACGGGGCACTCAAATAAGGAACGGCTTCTTTCGGATTCAGATCAACGCCTAGCCGGTTCACCCAAACTCCTCTTTTTAGTTTGACTAAAAGGCTCTTTATCGACAACCTCTTCAAAGCGACAGTGACAGCCGCCGGGGTCATCCCGGTCAGGGTGATCATGTCGGAAGTGGTAAAAATGCGTAGTCCTTGCGCGGTAATCAGCCGGATGAGTCCTGTAGCGGATGTGCTCGAACCTGTTTTAGTCATTGCCGTCGGATGAGCGCCGTTTCGACCTCACCCTTGAGTTTTTCAAAGGCTTGTGAGTCATTATAAAGAGATTGCAAATCATCGGTCAGGTAACCGACTACTTGCTTTTTAAAGTCTTGATAAGTGAAACTTCCAACTTTTTGTGCCGCGCGCTCCAGTTCTTGCGTTGTGACCAAATTCGCCACATCTACTGGCTTAACCGCACAAAAGGAAAAAAGATGATGCAGATCGAAAAGGTCCCGGGCTGCATTACGACTCTCTGCCGCCAACGCCCTTATCTTCTGAGCGGTCATCCCGATAGAGCCATAGAATTGTGCCGCAAAAGGAGACATCCCGTATTGATTCAATATCTTGGCATCAGGGATGCCGGAAGCGTAATCTATAGACTGCGCTCTTCTGCTGAATTCGACTTTGCTCTGCAACGAATTCCCATCAGAGAGACGGATCCCGATCTTCCAACGTTGGGTGGTTTCTGTCTGTTTTGATCCTTTGGATTCGATATGGACGATGTTTTGTGAGACAAGGGCTGCCAAAAATGGCTTGCTCTCCAGTACTGAATCGACCGCATTTTTAAGGGTATCCCCTCTGACCTGCGAGAGGATATCCATGTCCATATCCTCAGAAAGCCGGGGAGAACGGTGGAAGAACCGCAAGCAGATCCCGCCCTTCACCGCATAGACCCTACCAGAGAGCCTGTGGCTTAGATGACGCAGGAAATTCAAATGAAAGAATTCGCGTAAATAGAACGATGGATCCGGCATATTAACTTGATATATAATAGTAGTAATTAACTTATTTGTCAAGTATGTATTAATTGACAAATAAGTTAATAGCTATTTCATGGGGCGCTATACGCATTTCCCGCGTTACATTGCTAACGTCCATAACGTTAGTATGTCTAACGTTATGGACGTTAAGGCAATCAGCGGTTTTTAATGAACCTTTTGACTTCGTCATGGTTGCCGACAAACCAGAAAATCACGCTACCCGTCAACTCGAAGATGATCCTGTCATGGATATCGACGCGGATCTCCCAGTAATCCTTGGAAAAATTCTTTAATCCTAGACCCGGGCGTAACGGGCTCTTTTTGTCGAGATAATCTAACAACTGCGTATTTCGGTTCATTCCTGCCACTAATCTCAGTTTATTCCTGCCACCTCTTTCGGTTCATTCCTGCCACCCTTTTCGGTTGAAAGCTGCCACTTTTTGAGCTCC
>JBBTGF010000233.1:0-1399 GCA_038041525.1 Elusimicrobiota bacterium
ATTTTGAGGGAAAACCCCGGACTGGCGCTAGGGTCTTTAGGCCCAGACGGCGAGGCCCTGGGTCCTAGGACTATCTACTCCCGATCTTCCATGATCGCCACCCCCTATTGATGACAATCATCCTACCTTAGAGGGTGACCCACTCCAAACCCGGAAGCCCCAAAAAGAATTCTTCATTAATTCTTCGTCGCTTCGCTCCTCAGATATGACAGAGAATGCCTGAATACGCTAAAGAGATGCGATTATCACGCAATGACGATAGAATTATTTGCGGTTTTGGGCGATCATTTCGCGCATGATGGCGAAAGTCAACAAGGCGATGAACGAGGCGCTGGAAATGAACTTCATATCGTGGATCTTCTCGCCCAGGGCGCCAATGATAGCGGAAAGGCGGTTGAAATCGACGGATTTAGCCACCGAACCGGCCAGCAGCAACAATGACGCGGCGAATAGGATATCTGATTTGCTAAATCCCCTGTTGTAGCGCACCATCACCGAAGGTGTTGCGTTCTCTTGCGCTATCGTCTGGTAACCTGCGGTCAACGCTTTGGCCGATGTCCGCGTGACTTCGTCGTTATGTCCAGACAAAGCCAGATATTTTTCAGCGTATGAATCGTGTCCTAAACGCCGTGAGACAAGGCGGCCGAAGTGTCCGCGCTTGGCTGCGGCGCGCGCTAACCTGCGGCGCATGGCATTAGCAAGATCGGGGTCAAAACCACTCAAGTATGTATCGACTTCTTCGGCTAATATCGCCGCCGCCAGCGCCGCCTTGCCGGGTTCAAGCTCACCGTGTTCGATGTCATACTGCAAACCGACCTCTGATTCTAGCCTACGGTTAATCGACTCAAGATTTTGCTTACCTACAAGCGTCTGCCAAGTCAGCGAACTATTGAGCGCATAGATGCCTTTGCTCGCCTGCGCTGTAGGCGCGATAGCGATCGGCAGGTTTACCGGCGTTTTCTTTGTCGCTAGCGCAGCGTGAAAAACCCCATAAGCCGCTGCCAGACTCGAAAGCGCCAATCCAGTCATATTAAGCGCCCCGACGCCGACGTGCGCCGCCGAGATCAGGCTGGTGGCAAATACGCCTAAAGAGATCACCGTTGCAATTGCAGGCCCGCTACTAAACCCACGCTCGTCCTGCCAGCGGCGCCGATCGATGCTCTTCGCGTTTGCTCTTGGTTGTGTCGGGGTCTCCTCATCGACGTAATCGATAAGATCGATCGGTAGCCGCGCCGCCGCCGGTATATTCCCGGGTTTTTGGATCTTCTGATAGGCTGCCAGCGTGTCGCCAACCATGAATTCGTCCGCAACATCTTTTATCGGGGCGTTATAGGTCTGCTCCATGAAGCGTCCGATAACGGAAAGCTCACGCAATATCTTTGAGTCAGCGTTGTCTTTA
>JBBTGF010000234.1:0-7010 GCA_038041525.1 Elusimicrobiota bacterium
TGGAGCCCTACGCGAAGCGGGTTACGTAGTCGACATCCTTGACGCGTCCGTCTGCTCGAAAGACCAACGCCTGCAGGACACCTTCTTAAAACCCGTCAAGCAACCCAACGGACTCATCCGCATCGGTATGGATGACGCGGCGATCGCGTCTTTCATCACCAAGGGCGGTTACGACATCGTAGGCGTCAGCTCCAATTTCACGCCACAGACCCGCATGGCATTAGCCGTAGTTGCCGCGGCCAAGAGGGCCAACCCTGCGGCGCTCATCATCGCCGGCGGCGTCAACGCGCGCAACCTGCCCCATTGGTTCTTGGACAATGGCGTCGACTTGATCGCCGCCAGCGAAGCGGACAGCGCCATCGTCGAGATCGTAGAGACGCATGCCAAAGGGGGGGATTTCACCAGGATCGGTGGACTGATGATGAAACGCGCAGGCCGTATGCTCACCACCCCAGCCACGGCGCTCATCGACCTCGACCGGTTACCGATGCCGACCTGGGACTTGCTGCCTTTCGACAAATACGAACAGATCGCCTCGCCCCATGGGGTATTGGTGAGCGAGCGCGCAGGCGCGCGTTATGCACCGATCATGACCTCACGCGGCTGCCCGTTCCAGTGCGAATACTGCCACATCTCGACGGAAAAGACACGCCATCTTGAAGGCATCTCGGCTAAAGCCAGCGGTGAGATCGGCGGATTACGGCTCAAATCATTCGAACGTGTCATCAAAGAAATCGACACGCTCTCGCGCCTAGGCGTCAAACGACTGTTCTTCGAAGACGACAGCCTGCTGGCCAAAAAAGAGCGCGTGCGCGCTATCTTCCGCGAAGTCAAACGATATTCCATGTCCATCGCCAACGTCAATGGGGTCAACCTCGTACACCTCTTCAAACGCGCCGCTTCAGGCAAGCTCGAACCCGACCTGGATTTCATCAATATCTTAAGAGACGCGGGCTTCGACCAATTGGTGTTCCCGGTGGAATCCGGCAACCAGCGCATCCTCGATAAATACGCGACGGGCAAGCTTCACCTCGAAACCATGGACATCACAGCCCTGATGCGCGCGCTGACAACCGCGGGCATCCAAGCGCCCATCAATATGATGATCGGATTCCCGGACGAGAGCGAGGAGGAGATGCACAAGTCAAGGGACTTAGCCGCCAAATTACGCGACGCGGGAGCGCCCTATGTAACCTTCTTCATACCCATACCGTTCCCCGGCAGTCATCTCTACGACATGGCGCTCTCCGGCAGCCATTTGAGCGCAGACTTCGACCCGGACCTGATGAATTGGAAACGACCGGTGATGAAAAATACCACGGTCCCGGCCGCGCGCATCGAAGGACTGCGCGACACGTTCTGGCGCGAAATCAACGACCATGGCCACATAGAGAAACGTCTCAAAGAAAGCGCAGGCGTACGCTGGATGTCTTCAGGCGCTTGAAGAAACCGGTTCTTTGAGCATCGCCGCGATCGACGACCGCATCGCTTCCTCAGACCCATATTTCGGCTTCCAACCCAGCGCCAAGACACGCTTGATGTCGAACCTGACCACGGGCACATCCCCGGCCCAACCACGTTTGCCGCCACTATATCTGAACTCGACGCCACCAAGGCCCATGGCGGTCACCACCATCTTAGCGATAGCCGTGACATCGAGATAATCATGCGTCGCCACGTTGAATACGTTGTAACGCTCTTTCGCGTTGGCGATGACATGTGCCATCGCCGCAGTCAAGTCCGTGGCATGGATATACGATTTACTCTGCGTACCGTCACCCCAGATATCGAGATGCTTGGGGTCCTTGCGTAGTTTCGCGATGAAATCATAGGCGACGCCATGCGTCTGGCGCGGGCCGATGATATTGGCGATACGGAAAATGAACGCGCGTATGCCATGCAGGTGACTGTACGCGCTGATCATGCCCTCGCTGGCGAGCTTGCTGGCGCCATACATCGAGATGGGCTCTAGCGGACCCATATCCTCGAAGACCTCCCGCTCACCCGTATCGCCATAGATACCGCTGCCGGAAGTAAAGAAGATATTCTTAACGCCAACTCTGCGCATCGCCTCGATGACGTTGAAGGATGCGATGGTACCCAAACGTAGATCGAGGTCGGTCTCGATCATGCTCTTGGCGATATCAGGATTCGACGCCAGATGGCAGACGAAATCACAACCCTGCATAGCGGCACAGACAGCATCGAGTTTCAAGACGTCGCCTAAGACGAACTCGAAATCCTTGTTATCGAGATGCTGGGCGAAATGACTGCGCTTGCCTGAACTAAGATTGTCATAGACCCTCACGCAAGACCCGTCGGCCAGCAACCGGTCGACGACATGACTCCCCACAAACCCGGCGCCGCCGGTGACGAGATAACGCATGTGATCCTCCTTGAGATATGTCCCTGCAATCACAAGGACACCCAGACGATAAAAATATATCATCAAACGGTAAAATGCCGCAAGCGCATACGGGGCGACGACAGGCCGCGACATACGTGCTGGCCGCATTCTCCCTGTTCTTGTTCGTCAATAATTTTTCCTTCTTCTTCAAGAACAACGACCTGTTCATCGCGCCGCATGAAGGGGTTTCATCGGCTCTAGACATCCCGCCCGATGCGCAAACCCTGGAAGCTAGATACAAGGCCTGGGCGAACTCCAGTTCGGGCGACAACTATCTGACAGGCTCGACGCACCGACTCCCCACAGCGCTACTCTTCATGCTCTTCTCCATATTCAAGTTCGACATGCTAGCCTGGAACAGCTTCCTGCTGATATGGCTGGCGCTGCACTTCGCAGTCGTTTGGCTCTTGGTACGCCGCGTCACACATGACACTCTGGCTGCCTGGGCCGCAGTCATCTTGCTCGAGATTCACCCAATGATCCGCGAGAATTACTTCCATGTGGCTAACTGCATCCATCAATACGGCTCGACCCTGTTCGCCTTGACCGCGATCTGGCTACTGCACGCCGCCACGGCCAGCGACAGCAAAGGCAAACACCACCCGCTGCTACTGGGACTATTAGGGATGTCCTCGGTCATGCTCGCTATCTCCTTCCACACCACTTGGATACCCCTGCTCGTCATCTTCACCTGGGCGTGGCTAGCCATCGGCAACAAGCTAAACGGCGTCAATAAGACCCATTGGATCACCTTGACGGCATGCGCCGGCGTCGCCGTCATCCTGACCGGCATCCACATGCTCTCCAATATCCATACCGTGGAGAATTTCGAAGACCACCTCTTCAAACGGGGCATCCTACACAAAGGCTTCGACCCTTACGAGATCGGGGTACTCCCCTTGCGTATCGGCTACGCGCTTGAAGACATCTTCATCCACGCCAAATATTGTCTGACTCTGCTAGGCGTCGCGCTGCTAGCGAGGCTCTGGACCTTCACGACCCTCTCACGACGCGTCAAGACCGTACTGACCGTCTGCGTCGCCATAACGCTCGCCGCCTACGCACTCATAAACCTCGACATCTGGGGCGTCAGACATCTGTACCGAATACTCTTCCCAGCGCTCGCCGCCGCGCTCTTCATAGTCGACGCGAAAGAGAACAGGCTGCGCCCACTGGCCCAAAGCACCCTGCTAGCCACGATCCTGATATCTGCGGCGATATTCGCGGCCACCGCCAATGTCAGCCCGCGCGGCTCGATGCGCTTGACTTGGCTAGCCGTACCCATGCTCGTGATCTTCGCCTGGCCCACGCTGATGGCGTTGCCGCGGCGTCTTGGCGCGAGCGCCGGCCGATCCTCGATCCAAGACGTCGGTATCGGCATCTTGGCGCTCTTGACGTGTCTTGGCGTCACGCTCAATACTTATTTTTATTTACAATATCGCGATGAATGGTGTTACACGGAGTGCCGCGTCAAAAGCTGGCCGATCGACATCGCCAGTGACAGGCGGTCTGAACCGGGATTCCCCAGGAAAGATTACTGGCCCCTGCGTCAACAACGCTAGAAGGAGGATGCCCTAATGCTGATCAGCCGAGCGCCTGTACGCATCACGCTGGGAGGCGGCGGTACCGACCTGGCGTCCTACTATTCGAAGCACGGGGGTTTCCTCATCTCTGGCGCCATCAACAAATACATGTATCTATGCGCACATGCCACGTTCAACCCCGCCATCATCCGCTTAAGCTACTCGGAAACCGAATACTTGACCGACCCTTACAAGGTCCGCCATCGCATCTTTCGTGAAGCGCTGCGCATGCAGGGGATCAAAAAGGGCATTGAGCTGGTATCCGTCGCCGATGTGCCGCCTAACTGCGGCTTAGGGTCATCGAGCGCGTTCACCGTAGCGCTCTTAAACGCCCTGCATGCTCATCAACGCCGTTACATCACGCAGGCGCAATTGGCCGAGAAGGCTTGTTTCATCGAGATCGACATGCTCAAAGAACCCATAGGTAAGCAAGACCAATATGCTTCGGCCTTCGGAGGCATCACCTGCCTGACCTTCGAGAAGAACGGCGACGTACGTGCCGAGCCTTTGCGTTTGAACGCGGCCGACGCCATCGAGATGGAAAGCCGTATCATGCTCTTCTACACCGGCATCGAACGCCGCGCCTCCGAAATCTTAAAGGAGCAAGACGCCAAGGCCAAAGCCAACGACCAGCGCGTCACCGAGAGCCTCCACGCCATCAAACAGATAGGCTTGACCACCCGCAAACTCTTAGAGAGCGGCCGTTTGGATGATTTCGGCGACCTCTTGAACGAGCACTGGCAGACCAAAAAACGTCTGTCAGTGAAGGTTTCCAACGCCTTCATCGATGAGTGCTACGCCGATGCGCTCAAGCACGGCGCTTTAGGAGGCAAACTCATGGGCGCCGGAGGCGGGGGGTTCTTCCTCTTTTATTGCCCAAAAAACAAAGGACGGCTGATCAAGGCCATGGAACGCCACGGCCTAAAACTGATGCCGTTCCGTTTCGACCTCTCCGGAGCCAAGATCGTCGCCGACTTATCGACCTCATGAACCGCAAGGCGGTCTTCCTCGACAAAGACGGGGTCTTGAACGAACCTGTCTTAAGAGAGGGGAAGGTCTCGTCCCCGCGTAACCTGTCAGAATTCAAGCTCATCCCAAACGCGCAAAAAGCCCTACACAGCGTCAAGAATCTCGGTTATCTTATTATCGTGGCAACCAACCAGCCTGATGTAAGCCGCGGTCTATTACGCCGCGAGGACCTCGATACGATGCTCGCCGCCGTCATGGAGTCATCGCCCATCGACGACATGATCGTCTGCGTGCACGATGACGCGGATGCCTGCGACTGCCGCAAACCGAAGCCCGGGATGCTACTGACAGCGGCAAAGAAATGGGACATCGACCTTGCGGGTTCCTATTTCATCGGCGACGGACTCAAAGACGCGCAGGCTGCCGAAGACGCGGGTTGCCGCTTCATCTTGATCGACAAGCCCTACAACCACGAAGTGCGCTGCCGATACCATGCCAAAGACTTAAGCGCAGCCTGCGAACAGATCGCGGACTTTCAAACGAGGACCGCATGACCATGGAGCACGTCAAGGATTACCTGCGCGATGCGCGACGCATCATCGATAGCTTTGACACCATCGCTATCGAAGACATAGCCACCCTGATAGCGCGTGTGCGCACACGCAAGGGACGCATCTTCTTTGCCGGCGTCGGCGGCGGCGCCGCGCACGCCGCACACGCCGTCTGCGACGCGCGCAAGACCGCAGGCATCGAGGCGTATGCGATCGCCGACAATACCGCCGAGCTGACAGCGCGCATCAATGACGAAGGCTGGAACACCTGTTACAGCGAATGGCTCAAGGCCAGCCGCATGACGGGTAAAGACATGCTCTTCGTCTTTTCCGTCGGCGGCGGCGACGCCGCGAGCGCTGTCAGCGTCAACTTGGTCAACGCCGTACGCTACGCGAAAGACAAGAAAGCCACGGTCTGCGGCATCTTGGGCCGTGACGGCGGGTTCACCGCGCGCGCCGCCACCGCCTGCGTCATCGTCCCGGTCGTCGATCGTGACTTGGTCACGGCACACACCGAATCTTTCCAAGCCCTCATCTGGCATCTACTCATCACGCATCCGAAAGTCCAAATGAAGGCTATGAAGTGGGAGAGTGTCACTGGGTCTGGAGGAAAACGTCATGCCCCTGTTCCTTGACGCAAGCAGTCTTGACGAGATCGCTAAATACTCGAAGATGGGGATACTGGGCGGTGTGACCACCAATCCCACCATCATGGCTCATGACGGCATCCGCGGCGTCGAGGCCGCCAAAAAACGAGCCAAGGATATCGCCCGCGCGCTACGCCCTTTGCCCGTGTCCATCGAGATCTTCACGGATGGCGACCGCGCTAAGATGCTCGCGCAAGCCAAAGAATTCGCATCCTTAGCCGACAACATCAATATCAAGATCACCATCCACGGCCCCCATGGACAGCCCGTCTATCTTGACTTAGTCAACGAGCTCGAGACCAAACACGGCATCCGGGTCAACGTGACCGCGATGATGAGCGCGCAACAGGGGATCCTGGCGGCCCTGGCGGGTGCCACCTACGTGTCGCTCTTCGGCGGGCGCATCAACAACATGGGCTATGACGCCTGCAGCGAGATCTCCAAACTGCGTCAATTCCTCGATGATTTCGAGCTTAAGAGCCAGATCATCATCGGCTCCACTCGCGAAGCCTTGAACGTGATCGAATGGTTCAACGCGGGCGCGCATATCGTGACCGTGACCCCATCGCTCATCGAGACCATGCTCATCCATCCCTACAGCAAGGAAACGGTGCAGATGTTCCTAAACGACGCCGCACGCATCACGGGTAAGACCGGGCACTCCAAACGTAAACGATGAGTACTAGGGGCGCTGTTGCACAGGTCGGTGAACCCGTCTGGATCGCGAAAGAGCGGTTCACTAAGGCGCCACTGGGCCAACCCGAGACCTGCGTCATCCTGACCGCCATCTCCTCCGACAGGGCCACGCTGACCGCTTTCGGATTACCCAAATACGTCAAACCGCGTTCTATCT
>JBBTGF010000235.1:0-3788 GCA_038041525.1 Elusimicrobiota bacterium
TGGAGTTGACGATGACCGCAATGGTTTTGTTGACGATATTCGCGGCTGGGATTTTACGGGTGGAGAAGACAATGATCCTTACGATTGCCTGGGGCATGGGACGCTGGTGTCTTCAGTTGCTGGCGCTGCAAGCGACAATGGCATAGGAGTGTCCGGAGTTAGTTGGGGAGCTAAGATTCTGCCGCTGAAGGTTTTTCCTGACAGTGGTTTTCCGTCGTGCAATGATGCTACTTCATCGAATATTATTGAGGCGATTAACTATGCTGTTTTGGTAGCAACATCTACCGCTCATCGCAATTACACCGGTCGATTGGTGATCAATATGTCACTTGGGGGTTCGGTGTATTCAGCTGCGGAGCAAAGCGCAGTGGATTGGGCTTTAGCAAACAATATTCCTGTCGTGGCGGCTAAAGGTAATAGCAAGAATTCTGATCCAGTCTATCCTTCAGATTATGCGGGGGTCATTGGTGTGGGTGCTACTGATAACACTGATTCATTGGCAGAATTTTCTAACTTTGGCAGCGGTACGGATTTAGTGGCGCCCGGTGTGGCAATTTATGGCGCAAAATTGGGCGGTGGTTATGGAGTTCAGGACGGAACGTCTTTTTCTTCGCCACAGGCGGCTGCGGCGGTAGCCTTAGTTTTTTCAGCAAAACCGTCGGCGACTATTTCCGAGGTGGATGATATTCTTTTTGCCGGTGTCGATGACTTGGGCGCTGCTGGCAAAGACGACGTCTATGGGTATGGGCGCCTCAATCTCTTCAAGCTCATGCGCATGGCCCGCTTTGGTAATGTCTCGGATTATGACGGCGCTAAGGAATCGATCGCTATCCCTAATCCGTTCAAGGTCTCAGCGCTCTCTCGCGTCACCTTCAGCGTTCCTGACACCATCGTCGGCCAGGAGCCGCGGGTCGAGATCTACGATGTTTCGGGCATGTTCATCCGTGAATTGGAGGGTTTTTCCTGGGATGGGACTAATCAATACGGCGCTAAAGTGGCCACGGGTATCTATCTGTTCGAGGTGTCTACCAGCAAGGGGAAGGCCCGGGGGCGGGTCATCGTGGATGCCTCGGATTGATGGAGCGCTCTGATTTAGGCATGATGTAGGGGTTCCCTCGCAAGCGGGATATTATGCGTGTCGATCTACACTTACATACGCGGTTCTCTGATGGTACTTTGACCGTCCCGGAATTGTTGGCCAAGGTCGAGGAGAACGGTATCACCCATTTCTCCATCACTGACCATGATTCTTTGGGGGCCTATGAGAGATTGTGGGGGGATGATGGCCAGACGGGAGCCGTCCCCGGATCGTTGAAACTTTTTGCCGGTATCGAGATCAATACCGGAGCCAGTCATGAGATGCATCATATCCTAGGTTTTGGGTCCAAGATGCTTGCGGATAAGACTTTGCGTGCCAAACTCAAGGGTTATCGCGAAGCGCGTCTTAAGCGCAACGAGATGATCGTGGGCAAGCTCAATGCTTTGGGTATCGAGATCGATTATGCCGCTATCGTCAAACGTGTCGGAGAGGCTATCGGCAGGCCGCTCATCGCAGACGAGATGGTTGCTAAAGGGGTTGTTGCTAACCGTAAAGAGGCTTTCATGCGTTACCTGGCGGAGGATAAAGCGGCCTATGTGCCTTCCTTGGGGCCTAAACCTAAAGAAGCCATCGAAGCCATCGCCGCCGCCGGGGGCATCCCCGTGGTGGCGCATCCCGGGGAAGCGCATCTGACGCAGGCTGATATCGCCAAGATGATGGATTGGGGGTTGCGCGGGGTCGAAGCGTACCATCCGTTGCATGATGAGGCCAAGACCAGGGAGTATTGTTCGATCGCGAGGCGTTTGGGCCTTTTCATCACTTGCGGTTCGGATTATCATGGGCCGGGATCGGGTTATGACCAGTTCTTTCATTACGAACTCGGCGCGGCCGATTTCGACGATTTCTTCGCACGTATCAGTTAGGAGGCACTATGGGCCTTAGTTTTTTGAAAGCAGATCACAAACCGGTCCTCATCGCCCATCGCGGCGCTTCGGCATATGCGCCCGAGAACACGCTTTCCGCTTTCAAGCTCGCTTTAGACATGGGGGCACGCTATATCGAACTCGACGTGCATCAATCGCGCGATGGAAAAGTGGTCGTGACTCATGACGCGAATTTGAAAAAACTGGCCAAGTTCAAGAAGAAGGTCCACGAGATGGACCATGACGAGATCACCAAGCATTCGGTGGGCGCCTGGTTCGACAAACGTTTCACTTCGGAGAAGATGCCGACTTTGGAGGAGGCGCTGACGCTCATCTCGCGGCGCGCCGTGGTGGGCGTCGATATCAAGGGCCGCTATGGCGAGTATCCGGGTATCGAGGAAAAGATCCTTGAGATATTGGAGAAGCGTGGTTACAATGGTATGTCGTATATCTCTACCGACAGTATCGAACGCTTGCGTTTCATCAGGCAACAGGCGCCGACGGTAGCTTTGGGTTATCTTTTTGACGGTAAGGACCTCAAGGAGACCATCCGTATCATGCGCGACCTGCATTGCGAGGCATTGGTAGTCCCGGTTTCCGCGGTCAACAAGACCTTGATCCATAAGGCGCATCAGCGCAGTCTGCATGTGTGCGTCTATACGGTCAACAATAAGAAATCATGGGAAGAACTCGCCGCCCAGAGGGTCGATGCGATGTTCACCGATTATCCGGACTTGCTCGGCATGCCTGAATACGAACAGCCGACGCTCGGTCTTACCAACGAGGATTGATCCATGGAGAAGCTTCTCATCATCGGTAGTGGTTGCGCGGGGCTCACCGCAGGCATCTACGGCGCCCGCTCCAACGCCGCTCCTTTGATCTTGAGCGGTTTGACGCCGGGCGGGCAGTTGATGCTCACCACTGAAGTCGAGAATTTTCCCGGATTCGAGAACCCGGTCATGGGTCCTGATCTCATGGAAGCCATGCGCAAACAGGCTAAGCGGCTCGGTGTGCGCTTCATCGATGAGAGGGTGGACAAGGTCGACTTCTCTTTAAAATCAGGAGGATTCAAGGTCTGGACTTCGGAGGGCCGCGAGGTCGAGGCAAGTTGTGTCATCGTGGCTACGGGGGCCAATGCCAAGTGGCTCGGTATCGAATCAGAGAAGCGTTTGATGGGCAAGGGGGTCTCTGCATGCGCCACGTGTGACGGGTTCTTTTTCAAGGGCAAGCGCATCGTCGTGGTGGGTGGCGGTGATACCGCGTTTGAGGAGGCGACGTTTTTGACCAATTTCGCTTCACAAGTGACGTTGATACACAGAAGGGAAGGGTTTCGCGCGTCCGCCGCTATGCTTGAGAAAGCCCGGAAGAACCCGAAGATCGCGTTCGTTTTGAACGTGACTGTCGATGAAGTCCTAGGCAAGGACAGCGTCGAGGGCGTGATGTTAAAGAACGTCAAGACGGGCGAACAGCAGCGTCTTGAATGCAATGGTTTTTTTGTGGCGATCGGCCATGAGCCGGTCACCGGGTTCCTGAAAGGGCACGTCGAGCTCGATGATATCGGTTACATAAGACCCAAGGCGGGTGCCGTCGTGGAGACCTCCGTCCCCGGGGTGTTCGCCGCCGGGGATTGCGTGGACCGTCGTTACCGCCAGGCGGTCACCGCCGCAGGTCTAGGCTGCATGGCCGCCATCGAAGCCCGCACATATCTCGAGCATAAACAGCTCATCAATTAGAGCTTTAGCTCACCAAAATCCTGATTTTTTACACGATTCCACTCTTCTTCTGCTTGATAAAATAATCTATCTCACCTGGGAATAAGATTACGC
>JBBTGF010000236.1:0-1758 GCA_038041525.1 Elusimicrobiota bacterium
CATGGAATTGCTCAAGGACAAGCGCGGCGATTTCGTGGAGACCAAACACCTGACCATGACCCAGGTCCAGCTCACCTGGCGCATGCCTTTATCCGAGATGATCGCTGATTTCTATGACAATCTTAAATCAGTCTCGCGCGGTTACGCCTCTTTGGATTATGAGATCAAAGGCTATGAATCGAAGAGCCGCCTGACCAAAGTCGAGATCCTGGTGCAGCAGGAACCCTGTGATGCGCTTTCCTTCGTAGCCGTGCGTGACAAGGCTTATGATGAGGCACGCCGTCTCTTGGAGCGTTTGCGCGAACTCATACCAAGGCAACTCTTCGAGGTCTCCTTGCAAGCGCAATGCGACGGTAAGATCATCGCCAAAGAACGGGTGATGTCTATGCGTAAAGACGTCCTGGCTAAGTGCTATGGCGGTGACATCTCGCGTAAGATGAAGTTGCTTGCCAAGCAAAAAGAAGGGAAAAAGAAGATGCGCATGATCGGTAAGGTAGAGGTCCCGCCGGAAGCGTTCCTGACGGTTTTAAAACGGGGAGGCTGACACAGTGACAGAAGCTCGTTTATTCGCTATCGGATTGGCGTTATGGTTCTACAAAGTCATCTTACAGGACTTTTTACGCCGTAAGAGTAAACCGACACGCTCACTGACCGCCCTGCTACACGCGTCTTTCTGGTGCCTGATAGGCGTGCTCTTGGCGGTTACTATGCATGCGTATCTAGGCAACGTCCGCGGCTTCCTACGCGTCGGCGCCATCGGCGCGGCCGTCGGCGCCATTTTCGGCCTGTTCTCCGGACTCATCAAAGCTGATAGCGCCAAGGCGGCGAAGGATACTTTGACGCTCGACCTGGAATGGGCGCAAACGGCGTCTTCGGCGATCCTGCTGGCGGCCGTCATCATGTACACCTTGCTGCAGGCCTTCAAGATACCCTCGGGGTCCATGCAACCCACGCTCTATGAAGGCGATCACCTTTTTGTGAGTAAATTCTATTACGGTATCCGTATCCCGTTCACCCAAAAACGCATCTTGGCGTTGCGTCAGGTGCGCCAAAAAGACGTCGTCGTCTTCCAGTTCCCTACTGACGACCCGCAGAACCAGCAATACGGTAAGGATTTCATCAAGCGCGCGCTGGCGTTGCCTAACGATACGGTTTTAGTCCGCAATAAAGAGATCTTCGTCAATGGCGTGTCCATCGGCAAGGAGCCGTACACGCAATTCCTTGATACCAGGGTATTCGCTAAAACGCCCGGCAACTCTTCCGACTTGGAACCCGGGCAATATCAAGACCTCTGGGCCCGGGGGGAACTCAGCAACTATCTGCGTTCCGATGAGATACGCGACAATTTCGGTCCAGTCAGAGTCCCGCCGGGACATTGTTTCGTCATGGGAGACAATCGTGACGCATCTTACGACTCACGTTTCTGGGGACCCATGCCCATGCGCTATCTTAAGGGTAAGGCATGGTTCATCTATTGGCCGCCGCGGCGCGTCAAAGCCATACGTTGACGACGGGTCTTTACGTACACATACCATTCTGTATACGCCGCTGCGGCTACTGCTCCTTTGCGACTACCGCAAGCGCCGATGCCGGCCTTCAAGATCGTTACCTACGGATGCTTTCCTGGGAGATCAAGCGCCAAGCATGCGAATTTGCCCCGGCAAAACTCACCAGCATCTATTTCGGCGGCGGCACCCCCAGCATACTCAACGCCAGCCGACTCGCAGCCGTTGCCGAACTCATCACCAAAGTTTTTAG
>JBBTGF010000237.1:0-2313 GCA_038041525.1 Elusimicrobiota bacterium
AGCGTCGTAATCACTGACGATATCAAGGGAACCGGCAAAAGGCCGCTGGGTCATCGACCCGGCGCGGGCCACGTATTCCCACTCGGCTTCCGTCGGCAAACGGTAGGTATATTTCCGTTGCAGTTTATTCAAACGGCGGATGAACTCGTCGACCTGGCGCCAAGTCAGGAACTCCACCGGATGATGCATGCAAAGATTATCCTTGCCGATGACCCTGTGATTGCCAGGATCGCAGGCATCCTTGGCCACCCAGTGAGACGGATTGCTACCCATGACGAGGAAATACTGCAACTGCGTGACTTCCGTGGCCTGCATCTCGAAAGCCTTGGTCAAACGCACGCGATGCGACGTTTCATCGGATCGGTGCGTGGCGTCCTCTGCAGGGCTGCCCATCGTGAAGGTCCCAGGCCCGATCATGATGAACTTAGCCGCAACACCCACAAAACGCCCGTCCAATGCATCGATAGAAAGCGCTGCCGGGATCGTCGGGCGCGGGAACGCAGGCATCTGATAAGTAACGCTCTTGGCGCCATCGAATCCGGAGGCCGCTGCGTAGGTAGCCGTCATCAGCGCTGTCCACACGGCTATCGATGACATCCCAATCATGACAAGTATATTATCCCATAGCGGCGACGCCTTGGCATGGCGCTATGCGCGGGATATGGGAGAGTCCGTCCTAGGGCGCGGCGTTAAGCGCATTCCTGATTTTAAGCAACAAGCGGTCGACGTCGAAAGGCTTGATGATATAACCGTTGGCTCCCAGCTCGGTCGCCTGGTTGATATCCTTGACCGCTGAAAGCCCGGTCAACATCAAGACCGGGATATTGGCTGACTCCGTTTGTTTGCGCAATATGATCAACGTCTGGAAGCCGTCGATGGGATCCATCTGCACGTCGAGCAAGATCAAATCCGGCTTCTTTTTGCGAGCCAATCTCACGCCCTCATTGCCATCCGCGGCCTGCAACACGGCAAAACCTTCCATGATCAGCGCCTGCGTGACGCACTCACGGATATTGTCTTCATCATCGATGACCAATACTGTTTTAGCCATATCAAGAAATGCTAACAGCAACCGCAGGAAAATGCCATAGTCGCGGCGAAGACGTCAAGACGCAGCAAGTCGCCATGACGACGCAGCCATCTACGATGACGCAGATATGCGGGGTCAAGCTGCGCCACAGCAGCCCAGAAGCGCCGAGAATGATCACTATGACGCAGATGGGCCAACTCATGATAGATGACGTAATCAAGCACCTCCAAAGGCGCGAAACTCAAGCGCCAATTAAGCGTCATCCTGCCCGTGAGTTTATGACAGCTCCCCCATCTGCTGCGCTGATCGCGCACGCCTAGATGCGTGAAGCGATAACCGTGACGCTCTGCGAGCTCCCCGGCGCGCAAACTCAAAAGTCGTGCCGCATGTTTGCGCAACCAAGGCAATGCCACTTGACGCGGGCTTTCAGCCGGCTGGTGCGTGATGACGAGGGAACCAGCTTCGATCGCGACCGACGCGGCCCCTGTGGGAGTGGGTCTAAGGTCAAGACGCAGGGTAGACCCCATGAAGACCACGCTTTGAGTATCCAGCAACGGTCCCTGCGTCCTGGCGCGCGTCGCTTCAAGGCGCTCGAGATGCTTAAGCACCCAGCGTCGCCGCGTACCGATGATGCCATCAGCATCAGCGTTGCCTTGACGCACGGGCAGAACCAACAGCAGACCTTCCTCGGGACTCACGATCAGACTCCAACGTTTGGCGCGCCGGCTCAAGCGCACGCCATAACGGACTTCGCGGCCGTCTAAAACCATGGTGCGGCTATTGACATCGTGCATGGTTAATGGATTAATTAAAAAAGTTTAGCAATACGGAGGGGCTGATGCACTTATCGATTATTGTAGTCCTGACGCTTCTGGCTGCTGGTTCGCATGCGGAAACCTTCACGCGACCTTCTCAAATCGCCAACCCGCAACGACTCTCGGTGCTGCTGGATGCTCACGGACTCGCAGCAGTGCACGCGAAACACCCAGGCGACCCATCCCTCTCACCGGTCGCCCCCGGTGAGCAACTTGGCCAGATCGACTTGAACACACTGTTCAATCGCAGTTTAGCGCTCATGGATCTAGAACTAGGCGCCAAGACCTGGCTCATCGGCGCCGCGCTCGAGCGCGCCACTAACGAGCTCAACATCACTTTCATCGACAAAGCGAGCGGTCGTATCGTGGCACAGGCCATCGACCCGCAAGAACTCAAAGGCAACGGCAAGGTCATCGTGCTCGATGACCGGACGACTTATCGCATGCGCTTAGGCATCAATATCGTCG
>JBBTGF010000238.1:0-2328 GCA_038041525.1 Elusimicrobiota bacterium
TGATCCAACGTCCCGCGAGCATATATGTAGCTTGAGCCGGGGTATCCATCGCATAGACCCCGCAATAATACACGCTCGTGACCAAACAGCAACCAGCAACAGCCGCCCTGATACCTCCCGACAAGAGCGCGCTCCTGGAGATCCACACCCTCGATATCGCGAATCCGGCAAAGATGGCCATCATAGCGATACCGGGGAGAAAGTGCCTGCCGGTGGATGCCGAACCGCTGCCTTCTTTATAATAAGCGAAAGAGAAGCACGTCAAAACGAACATAAAGAACCCACCGAAGAACTTGACCCGGGCATCCCGAGACCTGGACGCCGATACCAGACCAATGAGCGCTAAGGGTACAGCAAAGACGTTAAGGGCAGGCAACAATGACACGCGTACAAAACGTGGCAATATACTCAACGAGAAACCACGACTCTCGCCTGCCAGGGTGGCGAGTTCACCGGATGTCAGGAAGATACCCACCGTCGTGTAGTACCATTCCTGAAAACGGAAGGTGACCCAGGGGTTGGTGACAAGGAAGACCACCACGGCCACAGCGACTAATGCCCACATCGTCTTATCAGCAACGATGTTCAAGAAACCCTCTTTGCGCCGCAACGCGCGCGCGATGTGCGCGGCGGGCAGCGCTAAGACGTAAGGCGCGGTGTTTAAGACCGAACCGACCGCGAGCCCCGCGCATAACCCCGCCCCGATATACCGGCGGTCGATCCCATGTTCATAGATAATCACCGCGTAATACAGGCAACCGATAGCGAAGAGCGCCCCGAACATATGCGGTTTGGCCACATGCGTCATGGAATACACCAAAGGCGACGTGGCCCAAAAGAACGCTGACCAGCGCGCACAGGGGACGCCAAAAAGCATGAGCGCCAAGGAATAAACAGCCGCCACGGAAGCAACGCCGGCTGCTGCGCTCAAGATCCTAGAGACCAGATAGATGTCCCCCATCTTATTCGGGTGGGCATAGTAATAAGTGATATCGGGTACCAAATCGAGCAAACCAACGACTTGTGTGGCCTTGAGGATCACGGCCAAGGGATACAGATAAGCCCCTCCATAATGCGAGGGAGCCGGTATCCAATTGCCGTCCTTGCCGGATTTAAGGCCAGCCAGCGCCACAAAGATCTTCTGCTCATCGCTATCCAATGAACGCACCAGGTATGAACCCAAGGAATTCAGTAAAAAATCTTTCGTACCACCCTCATCCAGGACGTCTTTGACAGGTAATCCGTGCTTTCTGGCGTAACCCTCATTGGCCGTCGGATTTGCCCATTTGAAATTCTCATAGAGCGCGTCGCGCGCGCGCGCCAGACGGCCATAGAACTCCTCATTACGCTGTTCCTCGGTCAAGACCAGGCTGGTACGCTGATGATCCGGCACTCCCCAGCCGAGGAAAGAAAAATGCAACAGGCAGGAAAAACCCAACAAGACGAACAGCCAACGGTCGTTGAACTTCATTTCCCAGGTGCCACAGGGACCAGCAGCGCCCTGGCGGCAGCGGCCACGCTCTCGGGCATCAGCGATTTAAGACACAAGTTATCATGGCAATCCGAATACTTACCCTCGAGCAGGTTATAACACGGACTGCAAGACAATCCTTCATGCATATTGACCGACGCCGAACCTTCGATGCCATAGAGCACCGGCGTGACCGGACCGAGGATATCGATGGTAGGTACCTTGAGGAAACTCGCCAAGTGCGCGGGGCCGCTGTCTAAACTCACGACCAAGCGCGCGCCCGCCAGCACGCTCACCATGGCCTCGAAGGAAAGCTCTCCCGCTAGATTCAGCGCATGCGGCGCCAGCGCGCGTTCGACCATGCCGCGCTCCTGTTTGCGTCCTGTGGCCAACAACCGCATCCCGGTCTGCTCCTTCAAGATGGCAGCCAACTTGTTCCAATGCGCGTCTGGCCAAAGTTTGAGGTCCCGGGAAAATGGACTGCATGTCGGCGATAAGACGATATAGGACCCTTGTACACCGTGGCGCAGAAGTACGGCCTTGCTCTCGCGGACCATATCATCGGATAGCTCGATGAGCCCACGCGTATCGGTCGGCAAGCGCGGCATCCGGCTTTTAATGATGCCGTCTTGGCCTACCGGAGACTTGAGCGCCTCACTGAAGACCAGTAAATTCTCACTGATATGTTTTTGCTGGATCAGATGCACGCGATGCGTCCACACGCTTCCGACATCGGCCGCGGAGACCGCGTGAAAACCCACCCGCACGGGAGCGCCGGACAATACCGACATCAGCGCCGCGTAGCGCGAGAAGAACTCGAGCGTCAAAACCGCGTCGGGAGCGATAGTGCGCAAACG
>JBBTGF010000239.1:0-5220 GCA_038041525.1 Elusimicrobiota bacterium
ATTCTTCGCTGACGCTCAGAATGACAGACGCACGCCCCTTCGCTGACGCTCAGAATGACAAGTTAAAACTTCAACTGAAGAGAATACCGGAAGGTGTCGCCTAGGTCGCCGAATGGGACCCACGCGAAATCGATGGTCAAGCGCCGATAGCTCATACCCGCGCCGAAAGACGCTCCGGCCAGGCCGCCGGGATCGGTATTAGCAGTGTTATAGCCGCCGCGTACGGCGAAAGCAAAATCCCCCGGCAACATCTTGTTATATTCTGTCCCAAAACTGACCAAGGTCTCTTGATCCCTAGGCATCCCCACTTCGGCTGCCACGGTCAATAAATCTAGCAAGAAGATACTCGCGCCACCATAATAAATGGAAGGTAACGGACTGGCGACGTCCCTGAATTTCGGTTGCGTACCCAGATGCCGCGCGCCCAGCGCCAACACGACAGGCCTGTTGGGGACCTCGAACCGACTGCCGACGTCGAAACTCATCGCCGTCGCCTTCTCCGTGTCCAACGTCTGATTCACATATTTGAAATTCGCTCCAAGACTCAATCTATCGATCACTTTATGGCCATAGGAAAGTCCATAAGCGAAATCCGTAGCCGAGAAAGTCCCCAGGTCGCTGTCGGTGTCGTTGGTCCTGCGCTCGATGCCGTCGACCGAGAGATTATAGACCGACACGCCGAACCCGCTCCTGCCTTTGATCACAGGGGCCGCGTACCCCATGAAATCGTAACCGAAACCCTGGAAATACTGGTTATGCATACCGCCGATAACGCTCCCTTTCAGCGACGACAGCCCTGCGGGGTTGTAGTAAACGTTATGCAGGTCACCGGCGACCGTTGAGAACGCTTCGCCCATCGCCGTGGGCCTCGCCCCGGGACCGATACGCAGGAATTTCGCCCCGGAAGTACCGGCATCGGACTTGGCTGCCCACGAAGAAGGAGCAAGGAGGGCGAAGAAGCCAAGGATGACAAAAATCGCCCTTTGCACTCTCATCGTCCGCTTCATCGGATCACCGCCATCTTAAAGAACTTCTTCTGACCGGCGACCGAGAGTTCGCCTATGTAGACTCCTGACGCCACCTGTTTGCCCGCATGATTACGTCCATCCCAAACTTGGTAATAATACGCCCCACCAGCGAGTTCCCCGTTATCGATCTCGCGGATCAGATCACCGGTGACGTCATAGATGCGTATACGGACTACGCCAGTGACCGCTGCCGGCAACGTAAATCTGATGATGGTGCCTTCCGTGGTGATCGACTGGCCCGAGGTGAACGAACCACTGCCCGGGTTCGTGTTCAAACTCTTAGTCTTAGTAGTCAGGTCGAACGGATTCGGGAAATTATAGACCTCGATGCCCGCGCCCGCGAAAACCGTCGTCGACGTGGCGACCGGGGTCGACGCGAGCACCACAAACGTCGAGAAATGGTCAACATTGACCGTGATGGTCTTATTCGTAGCGTCAATGGCCTTGCCATTATCCTCAAGACTGTATTGCTTGGTCAGCGTGTTGTAATAGAATACGTTCATGGTGTTTAAGGCCGCGGTGGTGACCAAAGTCGGATCATATGTCAGCGTCAACGCCGCTTTCCTTTTAAGCTGCGTGCTAATGCCAGCCGGCAAGAATATCTCATAGAACGAACTCAAGGGGTTGACGCTCACTTCCGAAGCCAACAGCGCTCGCATCGCCTCCCCCATCTCTTCAGGCACCGAATTAGGCAGCATCATGGTTTCTCGGATAGCCGCCATCATGCCCCTGGAAGCGGCGCCGGCGCCCACACCGCCGTTGGTGCTCGTACTGCGCCTGATGCCGACATCGACTTGCAAGGTAGGAGCCGCGGTCAAGGTATCGGTACTGGTGAACGTCCCCGGCTCAAAATTAAGCTCTGATTTCTCATTCTCATCCTGACCCGCTTCCAAAGCGACAGAACCGCCGGCCATATTGCTAATGCGCTCGTTAGCCGCCAGCGTAATGTTGGTATAGAAATCAAAGACCTTCTCAAGCAGGATGCTCTCGCCTGTCGCGGCATCTTTTTCCGATAATCTGGCGCGGACCAACACACTGAAACGTCCTTCTCCAGCGGCCTTGGTATAGATCGCGGTGAGTTTTTTCCTGTCCGTCGATAGTTCTTTAGAACCCAAAGTCCCGGTCGAATCAGGCGTACTCAACAGCGTCCCGCTCTTGGTATACGAAGAGACGACGAATATCCCGTCCAAGTCGCTATCCAGATCGGTCTGGTTCCTTAACGGCTTTGACAACATGAACGTCACTACGAACTCATCGCTACCGATCGCTTGCGCTTTTAAGTCAGCGCGGATATCGACTGTGTTAGGCTTATAAGTCAGGTCGATCGATTTGGTAGCGGTCGACTCTTCTTGAGCAAACACTACATTAGCGCCTTCTTGCGGGAAGACCAAGTCACCTGTACCCTCGGCCGCCAAACCGATGGAATAGGTGACTCCAGGTTCGAACCCGGTTATCTGATATTTTGTGATCGTCTCGGTCACCGGGTCGACTTCCAAGCGTCCGGTCACGAATTCAGTGAACCCTTGATTGGCTGCCAAGACCTGGAATACTTCGCTCTTGCGCGGCGCAGAATAACCCGATGCGACTGTCGGATCGACTTTAAGGATAGCGCCTTTGACCGTAGCGCCCTGCGTGACCGTGACCGTACCGATGTCGACTTCATTACTGGCGCCACCACTGACAGAAAACGTCGCTTCTTTGACCGAATAACCTAGACTCGCCGCCCTAATGATATAGACGCCTGTCGAAAGCCTGGGGACATTGAAACTGCCGTCAGGACCCGTGATGACCTCGATGTCACCTAACGGATCTTTGCCAACGATGGCTACTCCTTGCGGTTGTAAATGGACACTCGCGCCCGGGAACCCCACGTTATCGTTGCCGAACGGATAAGACAGCGGCGCGCCGTCGCTAGTGGCGATCTTACCTTTCATCTTCAAACCGGCCCGGTTCAATCTGAAATCAGCCCGCATCGTCCTGTTAAGATCGACACGGATCGTCTGCGGGGCGAAAACGCTCGACGCGGCGCTGGTTCCGGCCTCATCCGAGCGCTCCCGGGGCGCCGCCGTGATGTCATAGAGCTTAGAAAGCGCCGATGAGACCCACAACTTATACGCGCCTGAACCATCGGTACGGACTTCATTGACGAATGTATTCGCTCCGACAGGGACGCCTCTAACGGTCAAATTGGCGAGGACATTACCGGCGCCGTCCTTGACCACGCCTTTGACCGCCACGCCTTGGGTCAAATCGATGTCGCCAAGATCCTTGGTCTGACCAGCGACCAAGACGATGCCTGACTTGACCACGGGGGTGAAATTGATGCTGCCTTGCGCGGCCTGACTGAAGTCCCATCTTTCTTGCTCGATATGCAGATCATACGCCGCATCGGTGATGATCGGACCCAGTTTAAAATTCCCATTCTCATCGATCAAATTGCGGGTCTCCACGGCCACGCCCATGAAGCTCTGCGTGGAAATGAGCTGGGCAAAACCTCCATCGACCCAAGGATTGGCGACCGCATAGATCTTGAACCCCTTGGGCAGGCGGTCTTTGTTGCGCGAAGTGAACGTAAGTCCGCTATTAGCATCCCGCAATTTACCCATGATGACGCCACCTAAAGTCAATTCGATATTCTGATTACTCATACTAGCCTGCAATCCCCCTGGCGTGGTGGCTGGATCAGGCACGCGTAAAGGCCGTGATGAATATTTAGCAGGCAAGGTCAGCGCTTGCACCGTCACCGTATAAAAACCACCGGCAGGCAGGTTGGTGAACGAATAATCAACGCTGTTATCCGGAGTCCCGGTCAACGGATCCCCGATGGCCGTGAATGTCGAACGAACGATCTCACCGCGAGAATTCCTCACTGTGATGAAATATCGCCGGGCATCCTCGACGCTATTGGCATACGCGAGCGCGCCGCTGACCGTAAAACCCTCCGTAAGCGAAAAGTCTACGCCAGAGACGCTCTGCCCGATAACCGTCACCGTCTTCTCTTGCGCCGGAGCGACGATGAGTCCACCCTCATCCTTGATATCGATCGTGCGCACGATCCAGGTGCCGGGGGTCAATCCCCTGATAGTATAGGTACCCGCATCGCTGATAAACCCAATGCGTGAATTCACGGAATCAAAGATGCTCACATCGACTTCCGTGGCAAAACTACTGAAATCCCTTTTTGTTGCAATGACCCTGGCGGTAGTTGTCGAATACGTGGCAGGATACCCCGCAGGCGGATCATTGATGCCATTAACCCGGATCCCAGCGAACGTATTAAAATCAGGATCCGTCAATTTATTGGTGATAGCGCCAGCGATCTCATAGGACTGTGTCGCAACCGAGAAATCCAAGACTTGACTCGATATCTGGCCGTTCTTAAGACTCAAGCGTCGCTTAATACTAGCTCCCGTAGTCAGATAAGTGACCACGACTTCAAGCTCTTGATCACCATGCGCGACGCTCATCGACGCCTGAGACGGTACGCTCAAGTCGACGCCGTCAAAGCCGAGCGCGCTCATGCTCTCGCTCCAATCCGAATTCACATCTTTAAGGAAAAACATCACATTACCGAAATCCGAACTGCCCGCGGGAATCTTGACCGTCAGATCGATACGTCCGGTGTTCTCAACATACGCCACCGTACCGAAATCCACCTGCGGCTGCCCTGCGGCCAATGTCGCGGATTTAGGGTTACTCACGCTAGGCGAGAAATCCCCCTTACTGCCCGCGATGAAACTGTCGATCGTATAGGTACCGGCGTCCAAGCCCTTGAGCGCGACCGTGGTCGATAAAATCACCGTCGCCTGCAACGTATCCATATCCGCCGCCAAGAAGAGCGTCTCGGCGAAACCGAATTGATATGTCTGCGGCGACCAGGCATTGACGAAGACCCTGACATAACCGGGTTTTTCAGGATCGGTGGCGGCGATCTGGGCCAACGTACGCGTCGAACCCGTCACGGTGACTGTACCCACGATTTTTGCCCCTGTGGTCATCGTAGGCATCTCCACATTGAACAGATCGGTATTGGCGACCGTGAGATTGCGCGTCGCACCGCCAAAACCAGGCGCCCGCGCTGTTAGAACATACTCCCCGGCGCTTAGATTGAAGATGTTGTATTGACCCGACTCACTGCCACCGCTTACATAGGCTCCTCCGAAACCTTGACCAGCCGCGCCTTTAGCTTCGA
>JBBTGF010000240.1:0-12017 GCA_038041525.1 Elusimicrobiota bacterium
ATCATGAAAGAAATCGACCGGCTGATTCCCTCCTGGCCGCTGGCTTGATCTATGAAATCTTCCCATCCTAAGCTCCTCGCCGAGAATCGTAAGGCGCGCTTCCGTTTTGAGATCATCGAGACCTTAGAAGCGGGGCTCTCCCTCTCCGGCAGCGAAGCTAAGTCCGCCAAGACCGGCGGTATGAATCTAGGTGACGCCTACGCCATCGTCAAAAACCGCGAATGCTGGCTGCTTAACTGCCACATCAGCCCTTATGCGTACGATTCAATGGCGCACATGAAAGAGCCCATGCGTTCGCGCAAGCTCCTACTCAAACGTTCCGAAATCGACCGGGTGATGGGTAAACTCAAGGCTAAAGGGCTGACGTTAGTCGCTTTGGATGCTCATATCAGCGAAAAAGGTTGGATAAAAATGACTTTAGGTCTGGCTAAAGGCAAGAACGCGCCCGACCGCAAAGAAGACATCAAAAAACGTGATATCGAACGCGAACTCGGCGGCCGCTACAAACTACGCTGAACCGACCTACCACGCCAACCCGAGCTCGAACTTGGCGTCGTCGGTGCACATGGAGTTGGGTTCCCAGACAGGCTCCCAGACTAGATCGACCTTGGCCTCCGTCACGCCGGCGACGCTTGCCGCAGCCTGACGGACCTGCTCACGCAATTGCGGCCCATATGGACACATCGGCGTCGTCAACGTCATCTGCACGTTGACCTTAGAACCATCAAAGATGACTCCATAAATAAGACCCAAGTCGACGACGCTCAAATGGATCTCCGGGTCATGTACCGGCTCGATAGCCTTGATGACGGCTTTTTGTAAAGTCTCGCTCATGATGCTTCCTCGGTATGGGTCAATGTGACTTTGCCCCCCTTCTGGGCAGCGAACTCCTGCAAACCTTCAACCAACGTATTCCATGGCAACAAGGCGCATTTGACGCGGGCGGCGTAATTCCTCACGCCTTCGATCGCTTTAAGCTCCTCAAGCTCCGCGGGCCACGCATCGGCGCTGCCGTCGACCAATTTGGTCTTTAAGAATGCCACCCAATCGGTCAAAACCTGCGCGGGCTTGCCAGTCAAAACTTCTGCCATCATCGATGATGATGCTTTGGAGATGGCACAGCCTTGGGTCTCGATGCCCACAGCCACCACCCTACCGTCTTTAATATCAAGCGTCAGCTCAAGCTCATCGCCACAGAACGGGTTGACCCCTTTGACTTTGATCTGCGGCTCGGGCAACAGCCCTTTATTACGCGGGTTCTTGAAATGATCCATGATGACTTCCCGGTAAAGGTCTTCTTGTGGATTTTCCATATGCCAGGCTTCAAGAAAAAAGTTTTTGGATCTTTGGGATAGCGATCAGCAACCTATCGACTTCCTCGATGGTATTGTAAAGATAAAAACTCGCCCGCGTCGTGCCCCACAACCCCAATCGTTTCATCAAAGGCATATTGCAATGATGCCCGACGCGCACAGCGACGTCTTCGCGCGCCAAGAGACTGCCCGCATCATGCGGATGCACACCGTCGATGTTGAACGACACCACGCCACAGCGCCCTTTTGCATCAGGGGTCCCGTAAAGCGTGATGCCTTTCATGCGTTTGAGTCGGTCTAAAGCGTGCTGGGTCAGCGCTTGTTCATGACGATGGATAGCCGCAACGCCGATGGCGTCAAGATAATCGATGGCAGCGCCCAACGCGATGACTCCTCCCACATTAGGCGTCCCCGCCTCGAACTTCCAAGGCAAATCGTTCCATTTCGATTCGCGGTCGATATAGACCTCACGGATCATGTCACCGCCGCCTAAGAATGGGTCCATCGCCTCCAAAAGCTCCCGCTTGCCGAACAAAACGCCGACACCCATAGGTCCCAACATCTTATGCGCGGACAACGCCAAGAAATCGCAATCCCAACCTTTGACGTCGACCTGCAGATGCGGCGCTCCCTGGGCGCTGTCGACTAAGACTTTCGCAGCGCTATGTTTTCTGACCATAGCGACCACTTCCGCGACCGGATTGATCGTCCCTAACGAATTGGAAACATGAGCGAACGCCACAAGTTTGGTCTTTGCCGACAACAAACCAGGCAATGCCGACCATGCCGGACCTCCGGTCGCAGCATCGAACGGGAGATACCGCACTTTAGCGCCTTTACGCTTGGCTAATAACTGCCAGGGCACCATATTGGAATGATGCTCCATCTCGGTCGTGACGATCTCATCGCCTTCCCGGATATTAGCCTGTCCCCAGGTGTAGGCGACAAGATTGATCGCCTCTGTGGTGTTCCTGGTAAAAATGACAGAAGCGCTATCAACCGCGCCGAGGAATGTCGCGACTTTTTTCCGTGCCCCCTCATAAGCCTGCGTCGCTTGCTCGGAGATCGGATAGACGCCACGATGCGGATTGGCGTTATATGCGGAATAATAACCAGATAAAGCATCGATGACGGATCTAGGCTTTTGCGATGTAGCGGCATTATCCAGATAGGCTAATGTCGTTCCCGCTATCAAAGGAAAATCTTTACGGATATCGGCCACGCTGCGGCCGTTGATCGTCGTCTGGCTCATGGTTCTTGAGGTACTGTCACCCATATTTCACCATTTTGTACCTCGACCGGATAGACGGCGACCGGGGTGACCGCCGGCATGCACAACGCCTTGCCCGTGATCAGATCGAAACGCGCACCATGGCGTGGGCACTCGATCTGCCGAGTCTGCACATCGACTGTGCCGCCTGTCAATTCTCCATCATCATGACTGCAACGGTCTTCCACGGCAAGCGCTCCTTTATCAGTCCAAACCAGCGCCCCTCGCTTGCCTGCTTCGACCGGGAAACCGACCACCTGCTTCTTCTTAAGCTCCTCAAGCAAACAGACCCGTAACTTTTTATCCCGCATAGACCTTCGCTCTCAAAGACTCTTGCGCTTCAGCCGCGATGGCTGCCGGGAGATGCCTTATAGCATCCTGTAAGAATCCTAACGTCAGCAGACGGCGGGCGTCCGCTTCTTCAAATCCCCTCGAACGCAGATAAAACAGCTGTTCGTCATCAAGATATCCCGTCGTCGCCGCATGCTTGGCGCGCACGTCATCCGCCCAGATCTCAAGGCGTGGATCGGGATTCGCCTGCGCTTTGGCTGAGAGCATCAGATTATGCGATGCCTGGAACGCTTCCGAACCAGTCGCTTGTTTTTCGATGCGCACCATCCCCAAAAAACTCCCTTTGGCATTCGCATCAAGGACTGTCTTCCAGAGCATCTCGCTTTTTGTACGGCGCTCGGCATGCACGATATCCATATGGGTATCGACATTCTGCCCTGCGCCCGCGATGAGCGCTCCTGTCAACGCACAGCAAGCATCCGCACCAGCCAAAACGCCCCTGATGTTTATACGGCGCAGCTTAGCGCCGCGCTCAAGATGGAACAAACGCAACGCGCCGCCGCGCTCGATGTGGAACGCCTCGAAAACCAGGCTCACAAACTGATGGTCAAGGTCATTGATGACGACGACATCAAGACTCGCACCGGTAGCGACAAAGATTTCCAACGTGTGGATCGCCTGAACCGCCGTTGAACCGCCCCGGTGTCTTTCAATGAACACCCCGCTTGCCCCGGGCTCGACCGAGGCTACCGACCGCGTACGATAGAGCCCGCTGCCAGTGTCATCATAACCGAAGGTCGCCTCGGTAGGGAGAGCGCCTTGGGAGTCTCGCGGCACAGTGATAAGACATGTCTGGACGGGTCCAAGCGCATGCAATGATTGTAATTTCCCATCTGTAGGCTTAAGCAAAGTCGAAAATTTAGACCGCGCTGCACCCGCTTCAAGCAGCGTACCATACGGACCATCGAGAGCTACCCGCGCATTGACGGCTTGAGAAGAATGACCCTCGGCCTTGAACACGGATATATCACTACGGCGGAATGCCTCACTTTTAGCATCCGGCCAGGGCATGGTATCGAACTGCTCCTGCGTGAATGCTTCAACCTGCTCTGTCATCCCGGCGCGGTCAACCGACCGCCCCCTCCATCTCGAGCTCGATCAACCGGTTCATCTCAACAGCATACTCCAACGGTAACGTCTTGACAAAAGGTTCGATGAAACCGTTGACCACCATGGCCATGGCATCCTTCTCGTTCAAGCCGCGGCTCATCAGATAAAAAAGCTGCTCATCGCCGATCTTCGATACTGTCGCCTCGTGCGCTACGGATGCGCCGCTTTCAGAGACTTCCATCGTCGGATAGGTGTCGGAACGGCTCTCGTCATCGAGCATGAGCGCATCGCAACGTACGCTCGCTTTGGCTCCATAAGCGCCCTCGTAGACTTTAAGCAGCCCCCGGTAAGAAGCATGCCCCCCGTCTTTGGCCACTGATTTAGAATTGATCGTCGAGGTGGTCTCCGGCGCTACATGATAGATCTTGGCGCCAGCGTCTTGATGTTGACCGTTGCCCGCGAACGCGACCGATAATATCTCGCCATGCGCCTTACGGCCCATCAGATACACACAAGGGAACTTCATGGTCAGTTTGGAACCCAGATTGGCATCGATCCAGCGCACGGTCGCGTTCTCCTGCGCCACTGCCCGTTTGGTCACAAGATTGTAGACATTACGCGACCAATTCTGGATAGTCGTGTAACGGATGGTCGAATGCGGCTTGGCGATGAGTTCGACGACCGCGGAATGCAACGAATTGCTCGCATAGATGGGCGCGGTGCACCCTTCGATATAGTGCACGCTAGAACCCTCATCAGCGATGATCAATGTCCTCTCGAACTGACCTGAATCCTTGGCATTGATACGGAAATACGCCTGCAACGGCAGTTCGACATGCACGCCCTTGGGGATGTAGACGAACGAACCACCGGACCAGACTGCGGTATTCAAGGCAGCGAACTTGTTATCTTTAGCAGGGATGACGGTGCTGAAATATTCTTTGATGAGCTCGGGATATTGTTTAAGACCACTGTCCATATCCAAAAAGATCACGCCCTGCTTGGTAAGGCTCGCCTGGATAGAATGATAGACAGCTTCACTGTCATACTGGCTGGTGACGCCGGCTAAGAACTTTTTTTCCGCTTCAGGGACCCCGAGCTTATCAAAAGTCTTTTTTATCTGATCCGGGACTTCATCCCACGAACCGACGGCCTTGTCAGAAGACCGCATATAGTAATAGATGTCCTTAAAGTCGATACTGCCTAAGATATCCGTGTCGCCCCAGCCCGGCATCGGTTTCTTAAAAAAAATCTCGAGCGCATCCAACCGGACCTTACGCATCCAATCAGGTTCGCCCTTCATCCAAGAGATCTCTTCAACGACCTCTCGGGTGAGCCCCTTGCGGCTCTTGAAAGTATGTTTTTCGGTATCGGAAAATCCGTACTTTTCCTTGTACCCCTGTCCAAGCCCCTCAAGATTCTGTTTATCCATGGCGGGTCAACTTTTAGTCGCCTCCTGTTTGGGAAGGAACGGCTCATAACCATCTTTTTCCAAACGTTCCACGATCTCCCAACCGCCGGAAGCCACCATGCTGCCATAAGCCAAGATATGCACGGCCTGCGGCTTGACGAAATCAAGCAATCGCTGATAATGCGTGATCAGGATCGTCCCGGTCGATTTATCCTGGGCGAATGCGTTGATCCCGGCTGCGACGATCTTTAAGGCGTCGATATCGAGGCCTGAATCCGTCTCATCAAGCACCGCGATCTTGGGTCTTAAGATAGCCAACTGCAGAATCTCCAAACGTTTCTTCTCGCCGCCCGAGAACCCGTCGTTGACATAGCGCGACATGAATGATTCCTCGATCTTGAGCGACTGCAACTGTTCCTTGACCCGCTTACGAAAATCTTTGAGTTCGACCTCCCTGCCTTGCGCTTTGAGCGCATGACGTAAAAAGTTCGCCACGGTCACCCCGGGGATAGCAGTCGGATACTGGAACGCCAGGAATATCCCCGCACGCGCCCTTTTGCTTGCGTGCATCGCTAAAACATCCTGCCCATCGAGCGTAATCGACCCTTTGGTGACTTGGTATTTTGGATGTCCGGCGATGACGAATGCCAAGGTGCTCTTCCCGGACCCGTTAGGCCCCATGATGGCATGGATCTGCCCGGCATCGACACAAAGGTCAAGCCCTTTAAGTATCTCCTTACCCTCGATATTGACGCATAAATCTTTGATCTCAAGCAACGGCATCTTTCTTCTCCTTAGCTAATGACAATTTCGCCTCTTGCAGGGCCCCATCCTTAAGCAAATCGGCCAATGTCGTATTCTCGAGTACCCCCCAAATATCCTTATAAATCTTGAACCAGACGGTCCGTAATCCGCACGCCGAACGTGAATGAACACATCTAGACTCCTCTCCAGGGAACTGGGTGCATATCTCTTGCTCTTTACGGGGCATATGCGTCAACGCACGCATGATACGGTCCATCGAGACCTTCTCCGGTGAGAACGCCAGGTTATATCCTCCATGCGCACCGCGCGTACTCTTGACGATGCCCCCACGCTTGAGCATGAACATGAGCTTTCCCGTATACGCCTGGGTAAGCCCTTCGGCTTTAGCGATAGCGCTGATCCCTAAATAAGCGCCTTTAGCGCTCGCTAGTTGCAATAAACAACGTAGGCCATATTCTTCCGCTGAACTGATCTTCATAGGGTTGTTCCACTACACTGATAGTCTATCTAATCAATACTTTTTTGTCAAGATTGGCTTGTTCCTATATTTTTGCTGTTATGTGACTGTCGTGAAGCTATAGGAGGATGGGTGAAAAAATATAGCAAAGTCATGTTGATAGCCATGCTGTCTTTAGGATTTCTTAATAGCGCTTGCTACGGCCCGTTTTCTTTGACAAAAAAGCTCTACCGCTGGAACTCTGCTATCGACGGTAAATGGGCGCGCGAAGGAGTCTTCCTTGGTTTAGCGGTGATCCCTGTCTATGGGTTGGGCCTATTGGCTGACGCCTTAGTATTCAACTCGATCGAATTTTGGACCGGTGACAATCCTATGTCGACTAAAAGTATCCGCACGTTAAAAAACGGCGAGGCTGAGGCTGTGATGGTCTTCGATCCGAGCAAACGTAGACTGCGTATCGATAATTTTCAGAAAGGCCGTCCTGTCTCCACCATGGTCTTTGAACCCACGGCTGACGGCCGTATGACGGCCAAGGATGGCTCCGGAAAGATCCTGATGTTCGCCCACTCTGACGCAACAAGCACCACCGTCAGCGACAACGCGGGCCGCCACTTACGGACTTTCGACATCAACGAACCTTTGCCCTACGACCTGGCTCTACGACACTGACGCGCGTAAGCCGAATCTGATGCGCCGCAATAGGCGACTCCTGTTCTTAGCCTTGAGCGTCTGCGCGCTACCGATCCCTAATCTTGCTTTCACGGCCGGCGTCGGCGGAACTCCCTCTGCCTTGGACTCCGTCATCCTCGACAAAGAATCCGGTCATCCACAGACCGCCATCGCTACCCTTGAGAAAATCTTGAAAGAAAACCCGAACGACCCTTCCCTTGTCCGCTCATTAGCCTGGCTGTATTTCCTATCCAGCGACTGCTCCCGGGCCTTCACCCTGACTCCTGCGCTGAACCCTCAAGATTCTTCTTTGGGGCGCTATATCGCCGCAGCTTGTTATAAGGATGCGGGGCGTGACGACCTGGCGATCCCGATGATGTTATCTTTCATCCAACAAGAGCCGTTGTTCATGCCCGCTTACCTCGACCTGGCAGCCATGTATGAAAAAAGGCAAGCATGGAACAACGCCTTAAGGATCTATGCCTCGGCGGTCAAATCCGACCCTTTCTTCACCGAAGCCCGCGTCGGCTCGGCACGCATCCACCTTGCTCTTGGCGCCACCGACGCGGCATTGACCCAATTAACGGCGATACGTCGAGTCGATCCCGACCACCCTCTCGTATTGGCGCATAACCAAGAGCTCGATGAACTCTCTTTAGCTAAACGCACGCAGAGCGCTCGCTCCTTCACGGATCAGACGTCTCTGCTAACCGAGACTTTCCCCTATCCGTTGGCTACCGACAGGGATGCTTTGCCGCGTATCCGCATCGGCCTAGGCGCCTCACCCTCGGGGAAACCCCAGCCGGTCGCTTCACTGATGTTCGCTAGCGCCGGCCCCATCAAGATCATGCAAGGCGCCCGTCGCGAGCCACTGTTGATATCCGCGCCGGCGAGCACCTGGTCGATAAGCTATGCAAGCAAGCCTGCAAAAGGGATGTTCCTTAGTTCCGGCCCCGTTTCGTTACCACTACGCATCAATATGCCCTTGACTATCGAACCCCTGTCTTCGACCAATACGATCATCATACACAGCATCCCCTTCGGATTGGGATTCTCCTGGTCCGGAGCCAAGGACCGCCATTACCGTGAACGTCTGGAGTTCACGGCTGAAAAAAATCTAGGGCTCATCGTCGTCAACGATATCAACCTATCAGAATATCTATATTCCGTCCTGCCTTCAGAGATGCCCCCCTACGCCCCCTTGGAAGCCCTTAAAGCGCAGGCTGTCATCGCACGCACCAGCGCCTTGTACCGCAAGATCAACGAGACGCCTCACCGCTCTCATCCATATGACTTGTGTGACAACCAACATTGCCAAGTCTACTCGGGTGTTAACTCTGAAAAATCCCGTCCTCGCCAGGCTGTCGAAGCTACCCGCTCTCTAGTGCTCACCTACAAAGGCAAGCTCATCAATGCCCTCTTCCATGCCAACTGCGGCGGTATGACACAAACGGCGCAAGAATACGCAGGCTGGTACGGGGCTCCCTATCTTCAAGGTATCTCCGATTCCGACGGTACCGGTCCCGTATCTGCCTGGGAACTCGACGATTGGCTCAAAGGCGCACCGCCAGTCTACTGCGCGGCTTCAAGATATGTCAGGCCGCAATCCCACCGCTGGATATGGGCCATCGATAAGAACGACTTACAAGAACGTCTCGATAAAAAATACGCACTTGGGTCTCTATTGGATATCCGGCTTTTACCGCGCTCCTCCACGGGATATGTCTTGGGTATACGCTTCATCGGTTCGCGCAGATCTATCGTCGTCAACAAAGAACATGAACTCAAACGCTTGCTCTCTATCGGGCAACTACGCAGCGTCCTGTTCTCCTTAGATATCAAACGCGCTCCTGACGCCACGATCGACAAGATCTATCTCTTCGGAGCCGGGGGGGGCCACGGTGTAGGCCTCTGCCAAGGTGGGGCTGCGAATCTAGCCGATAAGGGGTGGGTATTTAAGAATATCCTGACACACTACTACCCGGCAGCCGCCTTATCAACGCTAAAAAATTAGAAAGCGCTGTCGAGTGTGATCACCTCGGTGACAGCGGGCAACGCCTTCTTGATCTCTTGCTCAATGAACGATTTGACCGTCAACGTCGACATCGGACAACCGTCACACGCTCCGGTCAGCCTGATCTCCACGACGCCATCGGTGGTAACTCGCACTAATTCGACGTCACCACCATCGCTCTGCAATCGCGGCCTGACCTTATCTAAGACCTTTTGCACCTGTTGGTTAAGCTCAAGCGACATGCCTATAAACCCCCGCCTATCCGCGACCTTTGTTCTTTCTGACAAAGATAGCTGCCGCAAGGTCTTTATCTAAAGCGATCATGGTATTGCCGACCGATACCACATAAGCCGGTGAGGTCTGATTGATACGTATGACCGCCCCAGGAACTACTCCTAAAGAAAAAAGTTTGTGTAGTTCCGGCCTGCTGCCCATGGCCAAATAAGCGATGGTCCCAACCTGACCCGACTGCATCTGTGCCAACGGGGCCATGACCGCTTCGACGTGCACCGCTTGGCGGTCACAACAACGCCCCCGCGGTATCGGCAACTCATGCGGACAAGCGAGCGGGTGTCCTAAAAGGGTGCACACCGCTTCTTCGACATCTTCGCTCATGACATGCTCCATGCGACATGCGTCTGAATCGATCTTGTCATCTGAAAGATCGAGGACGTCTTTGAACAATCTTTCAGTGAGACGATGTCGCCTTAAGACCGAACGCGCCAGCTCACGACCTTTATCCGTGAAATCCAGGACTCCCTTAAGCTCGGCGATGAACCCGTCGCCTAAGAGTTCCTCAAGTATGCCCGGACGGACCTGTTCGTCAAGTAACGGGACTAGGATATCCCTATGTTGTTTATCTTGTTCGAAATAAGCCCAAAGACCCACCAAAGCCTGCTCGATGTCTTCTTGTGCTGGCGAAGGTAATGGGTGCTTCTTCTTGATATCCATATCGCCTACATGAAACCGAATCCCAACAACGTCCAATTGACCAGCGCCGCGACGCCAAGTGAATACCCCGTGACGAACGCAGTGATCATCGCGGTCTGATAGAGCCCTCTTTCCCTAACCATCATCAACCACTGCGCGATGCACGGCATGAACAGAGTGATCGTGACCATAGCCACAAGACCTTGCCTTAAATTTAGCAAACCTGCGCGCTGTAACTGATAAAAACCCGCAGCGCCGTAATCGCGCCTGAAGAACCCTATCAAGAACGCCTCAGAAGCCTCCTTCGGCAAACCGAGGACTCCGGTAACTACCGGCGACATGATGTCGACTAAAACGCCCAATAACCCGGTCTTGCTCAAGACGAACAACGCGGCGGTGGCATAGATGAACAAAGGAACCACCTCTTTGAGATACCATTCGAGCCTTGAGAGCGTTTTTCTGACGATATTGCCGACCATGGGTACCCGCATAGGCGGTATCTCCATCATGAACGGCGCCGAAACGCCGGGCACGGCTTTTGCCGCAAGCGTCCCGGCAGTCAACAATGTGCCGATCACAATGATGACCCAGACGACACTGACCCACCAAGCCATGGCGGCAGCCATGCCCATGATGACTCCCAATTGCGCCGAACATGGGATCGCCAATGCCAACAGGAAACTCAAGACGAACTTTTCCTTCTTAGTGTCGAGGATGCGGCCCGTAAGCACCGCCATCGTCCCGCATCCGAGTCCCAATACCATGGGAATCACCGCTTTGCCATTGAGTCCAAGACGTCTAAACGACCTATCTGCCAGGACAGAAAGTCTCGGTAGATACCCAGAATCTTCCAACAGCCCTAGCGCGATAAAGAACGTAGTGACGATAGGCAATATCAAAGCGAACGCATAAGTGATCGCCATGGTAAAAAGCCCATACTCCCCTATCAGGAAATCTTTCGCTAACGGCCAAGGTAATAACAAGTTGACAACCTTGCTAAGCCATGGGTTGATGACTCCCGCAAACAAAGTCTCTTCAAGGAACTTGACAGCCGTCTGCGCTCCAAAGACGCCGACGAACTCATAGACCCCTATCACGACAGCGATAGCGATAGCATAACCCGGCCACGCCGCGATACACCATCGTCCACAGGTCTCTAACACCACCGTCATCGCTTTAGTCGTCGCTGCACGCGGCTGCGGCATGAATCTTTCAGCGATCCTTTTTGCATCACGCTGCCTAGACCCCGCCATCGAGATACCCGCCGCCCTGGCCGGCTCATCGATCAACGTAGCCAAGCGTTTGAGCGTAGGCGTATCGATCTTACCCGACCAAAGGTCGTTATCTTTGACAAACGCCCGGTTCTCGACTATCAACGCCGCCCAACGCTTCGCATCTGCGGTTAATATCCCCTCTGTCGCTTTGAGTAATGCTTCGACCTGTGACGGATAAGCGTTCTTCCATTGAGCGATGGTGGCGCGTTTGATGGCATGGCGCAAATCGTTGATACCGTTGCCGGTCGTCGCGACAGTAGTAACCACCGGTATCCCTAAAAGCTTTGCGAGTCCGGGCAGGTCGGGACGGTATCCCCGATTCTGCGCTTCGTCTTGCATGTTAAGACACAGCACCATAGGGATCCCTAACTCGACTATCTCGAATGTCAACGTCAGCGCACGCGCAAGATTCTTAGTATCGACCACCTGGACCAAGATATCCGGGTCATCTAACAACAACTTCAGCACTAATCAAAATTGACCCACCTCTGCTAACTCAAATTGACCCACCTA
>JBBTGF010000241.1:0-1892 GCA_038041525.1 Elusimicrobiota bacterium
CGATCCTTGCCATCACTTAGTTACACGGCAAGAAAGTCAAAATGTAACATGTCGGAATTAAGTATTGTGTCCCTCGATCTGCCGGACTCATCGACGCCATGCAATATTATTATGACGAACCAAGCAAGATATTGGCCCGGGGCGGCGATTATATCAACAAATGGCTGGCTATCAGCCGCCATTGCAAAAAACCCACAGACCGCCTGGATTATATCCACGGGGCTTGCCTATTCATGCGCGCCACCATGCTCAAGCAGATCGGCTTGCTTGATGAACAGTTCTTTATCTACTGGGAAGACTCGGACATCTCGTTTCGCGCTAGGAATGCCGGCTGGAAACTGGCTCTAGCCGAAAAAGCCCACATCCTGCACAAAGAAAGCGCCACTATGGGCAAACAGAGCGAGTTCTCGGATTATCATCATGCCAAGAGCGGGATTTTGTTTTTTAAAAATATTATCCCGGGCGCCGCTTTATCCTGATCCTGGCGAAACTCGCACAAAGAGTCCGACGCGGTGAACCCGAAAGATCGGTCCCCGTGTTCAAAGCAGCCAAAAACACCCTCCGGACCCGTCAATCCTTCAGCGAGTAACTCGTGCTCCGCCCACCAGCGCTATCTTTGACCAAGATACCCCTCTCGATCAAAGCGACGATGTCGCGTTGCGCGGTATCTTGAGAACACTTAGCCAGCATCGCCCATTTAGTCGAGGTCAGTTTACCGACGAAACCATCAAGCAGCTTGTTCAACATCAAGCGCTGCCGCTCATTGATCGCCAGGGTGGCATACGTCTTCCAAAACTGGTCCTTTTTAAAGACCGACGCAAGCGTATCCTCTGTCCCGGCTAACGCCCGGTCCAAACAATCCAGGAACCACTTCATCCAATCGGTCACATCGAGCGTACCCTTCTGCGTCCGCTCCAAGATGTCGTAATAATCTTTGCGCTGGCGCTGTGTCTGCGCCGACATACTGTAGAAACGCCGGGAACTGCTCTCGGAACGCGCCAAAGCCCAATCCGCTATCGCTCGGGCGATACGGCCGTTACCATCATCGAAAGGATGGAGCGTCACGAACCACAGGTGCGCTTGGGCGGCTCTAAGGATCGGGTCGATATCACCGGTACGGTTCGCCCAAGCAAGGAACGCTACCATCTCCGAATCCAAGCGCTTGGATGGCGGAGCCTCGTAATGCACACGTTCGTGTCCCGCCGCTCCGGAAACGACCCGCATCGGCCCTTGGGCATCATCGCGCCAAGCGCCGACCCTGATCTTGGCGCCCGCATCAGAAAAAAGCGCAGTATGCCAACCAAACAAGCGCTTGAGCGTCAATGGCTTGGCATAATTTTGCGTAGCTTCAAGGATCACTTCCACCACGCCATCGACACGGCGATCCGTCGGCGTCAAGCCGGCGATGTCGATACCCAGACGCCGCGCAACCGAAGAGCGTACCTGTCCGGGATCGAACACCTCCCCTTCGATCTCACTAGATTTCAAAACATCAAAAGTGAGCGTCTGCAACACAGCCTCATCCCGTTGAAGAAGCCCGAGACTTTCCATCCGGCCGAGCAGGCGGCCTTGCCGCAAATGCACGCCAGCCAATGGTTCGGCAAGACTCTCTTGACTCCAGCAGAATCTCGGCCAATCAGGAGATTGATAAATATAACGACTCATTCTACGCATCCTATGCGGATATTATAAGGACTAATCTACGCAAATTCAAGCCCGAAACTACTTGAATGTGATGTGGTCCTTTATCCCCTAATGATTGCATATGGTTAAAAGACGATTCTGGCTAGAGAAGATCGAGAAGGCTTGGAAAAAACGCTTCGTCATCTGGCTCCCCCACCCGGCCGCTAACGAAAACTGACCCAGTCCTGCTAGCGAAAACAGGACCAGGT
>JBBTGF010000242.1:0-10860 GCA_038041525.1 Elusimicrobiota bacterium
CAGACAAGTCGGCGCACGCTTGCCTGAACGCCGCGGCACCGTCACCCTCGATGGCCGATACACGGCAGCGCTTATCCAAGCCTACACTCAACGATTCGGAAAGTCCCGCCGCAGCCATTTCAAGCCCTTCAGGGATATACGGACGTGCCAGGTAAACCGCGTCAATGTCACCCTTGAATGACCCGCTGTCCCGCAACGCAGCCTCATATGCCTCCAATGAGAGCTCGAGCCAACGCTCTGTCATACCTGGCTCTATCCAGGAACTCTGACCACTGCCGATGATGCCCGCCTTAAGCACCACTGGAGTGCTCCTGCGGCTTAAAGCCGCGCAATGCAAGGATACCGTCGCCCCGCGCATCCGAAAAAACCGCTTCCACGCGCATGCCCGCACTCAATTGACGATAGTCCGCGACTTCGATTACATGCAGGAATGCATCATCGGCTTTATCAAGGCGGATGAGACCGATGATGCGTCCAGAAGACACGCAATAAGATTCAAGGACGCCTTCAGGATCGACCTGAACCCAACCCTCCGCAGGTTGACCACAATCCGGACAGGTGGTTGCCGCAGGGAAACGGTTCTTCTTGCAGGTTGCGCAACGCGCAGCGTAGAACCGACGATTCTTGGTTAGCTCCTCGAAGAAAAAATCATCGACGATGGTTTCAGACCCGCTCGAGGTCATGGGGATGACTCTCCGTCACGGACGCATTGGTGATGCGCATGAAAACGGCTTTTTTCCATAGTTCGGGGATGGTTTTAGCGCCGCAATAACTCATCCCGGAACACAGACCACCTGTCAATTGATGGACGATCTCGGAAACGCTGCCGCGATAGGGTACGAGCGCCTCGACGCCCTCGGCAACCACCTCACCGACGTCATCATCGGCGATCTGCTCACCCGAACGGTCTGCGCGTCCCAAGGCCGCGCCCAAACTCGCCATACCGCGACAGACTTTGTACTTGATGCCATCGCGCACGATAGTGGCCCCGGGGCTCTCTTCAGTACCCGCCAAACGCGAACCGATCATGACGCTGGAAGCTCCGGCGGCCAACGCCTTGGCCACGTCGCCTGAAGTCCTGATGCCGCCGTCGCTGATGATAGGCACACCCATCTGCGTCATGACTTTGCAGCATTCGGCCAAGCAAGTCACCTGCGGCACACCCGCACCGGCCACGATGCGGGTGATGCAGATAGACCCCGGGCCGATGCCCGCTTTGACCGCATCAGCGCCCGCCCGCGCCAGATCCTTAGCGCCTTGATAAGTCGCTACATTGCCCGCGATGAGCTCGCAGCGGCTGCCCAGCGATCTTTTGATACGCTTGATAGCATCGATGGCATAATCCGCGTGCCCGTGGGCGATGTCTAAGACCAACACGTCACATCCCGCTCGTGAGAGTTCTTGCGCGCGCTCGAGATAATCACCTTTGACGCCGATAGCCGCTCCGACTAAAAGTTTACCCTTGGAGTCCTTGACCGCATTGGGGAACAAGGTCTTCTTCTCGATGATATCTTTGACCGTGATCAAGCCCGCCACTTCTCCGGCCGCATTGATCAGAGGCAACTTTTCAATACGGTGCTGCTCCAAGATCTTGCGGGCTTGCTCTTCGGAGACGCCGGCTTTCGCGGTATGCAGCCTCTCTTTGGGCGTCATCACATCTGCTACCGTGACTTTCAGCGGCTGCTGCACGAACACCACGTCGCGGCTGGTGAGGATACCGGCGATCTTCTTGCCGGAACTCACCACGATCAGTGAGGAAACGCCCACCTGGCGCATCAAGTTCATCGCGGCCTGCACGGTCTGACGCGGGGTGATGGTGTAAGGTTCGTCAATGACGACGGATTCGGAACGCTTCACACGCGAGACCTGTCGCACCTCTTCCTCGATACTCATATAGCGATGGACGATGCCGATGCCGCCCAGGCGCGCCATGGCGATCGCCATCTTCGACTCGGTCACCGTATCCATGTTCGAGGAGACGATGGGGATGTTCAAATCGATGTTGCGCGTCAGCTTGGTCTTCGTCGACGCCTGTGAGCGCGAGGTCAAAGAGGTCTTCTGCGGCACAAGTAAAACGTCGTCAAAAGTGATCCCTTCATCTTTGAGTATCTTCATGGGGGTAGTATAGATATTTTGTCAACCAGACCCGCCGATGGATGCAGTGTTACATTTTGAGAAATCTTCCGTATCACTGAATGGGAGCGGATACAGTGATCTCGCGATCACGCAACGTGAATGAACGGGGTGATATAATGGCTCGCATGCGAAAAATCAAAGATCCGGATCAACAACCGGCCACCAAGGCCGATATCCGAGCACTTGCCGATAGAATCGGCTCATCGGATACCAAAGTCGACTCTTTAGGAACCAGGGTCGGTAACCTAGAGACCAAAGTCGACTCTTTAGGAACCAGGGTCGGTAACCTAGAGACCAAAGTCGACTCCCTGGGAGATGCTGTCAAGAATCAAGCTTTGATGCTTTTAGAGCAAAAAAATGAGATCGCAGAAGTGAAGACGATGATCAAATCGTCAGAATCAAGGATCATCACTACTATCGACACGTTCATGAAAGAATTCATCGAGACCAGTCGCCTGCAATTGATGCAAGGCCAGCACCTTGCAGACCATGACGGAGACATCAAAGACCTGAAGATCCGGGTGAAAAGACTCGAAACCGCCACCACTCGCTGACGTTCGCCCCAGCCCCCGCAAAACGCCAAATCCGCAAAAACGCACAGTAAACGATTGGGGGTTGAAATCTTCCAAGTCATTAGGTACATATTCCACATACCCATGCCATTGCGCAAGCAGGAGACCACCCAAAGAGCCTACACCCTAAAACTACGAGGGCCCGATGGACATGATCGATCCTGGAAGCAAAACCTCTGGAAAACCCACGTAGCCGTCAATGCCGGAGTAAAGATATTCGGGGATTGGCTGCTAACCTTGCGCGGTGGACTAATCCCTGAAGATAACCTCAAGCCGGAACAAAAGCGAATTTTAGCCCTATCTTGGTTCTGCGTTGAATCACCAGAACTGGAAACAGGTAAGACCACTCCAAAAAACCTCGAAGAATCGGCACCAGTTGCTATTGCTTCGGCAGTCATGGGCCTCCCGCGCAAGACCGCGCATCGACTCACTTAAGATGTTCTCGAACGCATTACGTGAGTCGATGAGCATGTCATCCCCTGATGGGTCGAATAGCGGATAGCCTAGGCTCGTCCCCGTGCGAGGGGATCGACTACTTGATTTATCAGAAAAATCAAGGTAATCTAAAAGTACGTTTAACTGTACTTTAATAGGAGACAACCATGAATATCCAGGCGCGTGAGGGGATCGAGCCTATATCGGATTTCAGAAAAGACAGCGCTTCCGTGCTTAAGAGACTGAAAAATAACCGCGAACCGATCCTTTTGACGCAACGCGGCAGGTCAGTCGCGGTCCTGCTAGATATCGAGACTTTCGAGAAGATGGAATACGCGGCTCATTTACGCGCTTCCTATCAACGGGGAATAGCAAACCTGAAAAATGGCGACGATCGCCCGCACTCCGACGTGGCCAACGAGTTCAAGTGATCCTTTCGCATGAAGCGCCTTCCTATCCGATGGTCCAAAGAAGCTGTGGAGAATCTGCGGTTCATCCGCAACCATATCAGTCTTGATTCACCTAAACGTGCCACAGACTTCTGTAAAAAACTCATCAAAAACGCCGGGTCGCTGCGCATCCTTCCCCATCGAGGACGCGAAGTCCCTGAATTATGGGATCAAAACCCGACGCCCCGGGAAATCTTGACAGGTGAATACCGCTTGATCTATCGGGTAAATTCTAAGCGAGTGGAGATCGTCATGATCGTCCATGCCCGCAGGATCTTGCCTGGTTGCGGATGATTTGCGCTAAGCACAAGGCTCCCAAGAGAACCATAACGCTCTCAAGCCTCGATACACGCTACCGACATTGCCTGACCTGCCTCTATCAACGCTCGACTAATTCAAGCAGGACTTTGTCGGCGGGGGTTTTGCGGCCGGTGGACAGGACGTAGGGCGACGCGTCCATCAACAGAAAATTGACTTTGGTCCCGTCGGCGCCCGCCACGGGCTTGTCGTTCAACGGTTTTAGGCCCGCGACGCGCAAGTGCGCGGTGGCCGTTTCAACGTCGGAAGTCAAAAGTTCTATCTGCTGCAAACCCTCGCCGTTCTTCTCAAGAAAAGTCCAAAGATGTCCCGCGCCCGATGGGGTGAGGATATCGACTTGCGCATTATCAGCAGTCAGGAAGATCTCTCTAACCCGGTGCTGCGGAGGGACTTGCGAGCGCGCGGGAAAACTCCACGCATCCTCGATCAATTCGAAACGCCACGGCCAGACCGCGATACCGATAGTGGCAGGGCATTGCGCCACGTGCGCCAACCCCAGGCTCTCGAGACGCTTCATGATGCCTTCCACCAAAGGCGCGGTGGCGGCATAGAAATCCATCAATGCCACGCGGCAGCGCGCCAGGTCTTCATGCGCCAAAGTCTCGATAGCGGCTTTCACGTCGAAGTCCATACAAATCCTTGGATATTTTGAATAATCCAAAAGTGATTAAAGCATTGATCCTGACGGTTTTCCAGGCATTCGCGCAAGGCACCTCCGAGAAGATGCCCCTGACTGTGGAGATCCTGCACGCGCAAGTACGCCACGAGGGCATCCCCATCAATGAGCGCGCAGCCGCCATCGGCGCCTATTTCCTCACCATACCCTATGAGAACGGCCCTCTAGGAGAAGGGGCGACAGGGGAATTCGACCGTGACCCGTTAGCGCGCTTCGACAAGGCGGATTGCACCACCATGGTCGAAACCGTGATGGCCTTGGCCTTAAGCGACGACATCAAGGATTTCCCGAAGCATCTGGCGCGCATCCGTTACAAAGACGGCAAGGTGGATTATGCATCCCGCAATCATTTCCCTGAAACCGATTGGATACCCAACAATGTCGCGGTGGGCATCCTCACGGACGTCACCGAGGTCATAGCGCGTGACAAAACGGCTTGGGCAGAGAAATCCATCTCCAAAAATTCTTGGTACGCGGCCAAGCAAGAAAACGAACTCAAAGGCTTCGATGCCGCGACTCCTAAAGAACGTACCCGTCTACTCAAGCGCTGGCGTCGCCTGGGTAAGCGCTTTAAAGATGAGACGGCGAGACTCCCTTATGTGCCCAAAGAAGTCATCACCGAGATCGCGACGACCATCCCCAACGGGACCATCTTTAGCTTGGTGCGAGCGGACAGACCCGACCGGCCCGTACTTATCTCGCATCAAGGCTTAGTGATCCAGAAATCCGACGGGACCTACTTACGCCACATGGCAACCGGGCGCACCGGCGAAGACGCGCCCATACGCGACTACCTCGATAAATATAAAGATTCTTCTTGGAAGCTCCTAGGTTTGAATCTGCTTGCGCTAAACGGCGACTGAGGAATGAGGGAGGAAAATCCCGCCCATCACTGCTAGAACTTAAGCAGGGGCACAATGCCCACGCATGCGACTATGATAGGAGAAGAAACCTTCACTGAAGAAAAATGGACGCGCCTGCGCATGGCCGCGGTCGCCAAGCAATTGGTGGAGCGCGGCATCACCGATGAGCGCGTACTCTCGGCTATGCGGGAAGTACCGCGCCACCTTTTCTTGCAGTCCACTACGGCCGCGGCGTTAGCCTACGCGGACCGCCCATTGCCCATCGGCTGGAACCAGACCATATCGCAGCCTTTTGTCATCGCTTACGCGGCACAGCAATTACGCTTAACCGGCAACGAGGTGCTCTTAGAGATCGGCACGGGCTCGGGCTACCAGGCCGCTGTGCTCTCACGCCTAGTCAAAGAGGTCTTTTCCATCGAGATCATCCCGGAACTCGCAGCCTTCGCGCGTGACAACCTCAAGCGCTTGAACATCAAGAACGTCGAGGTCCGCGAGGGTGACGGCTATAACGGTTGGCTTGAGAACGCGCCCTATGAGCGCATCATCCTCGCCGCGGCGCCGACGAAAGTACCTGAAGAACTCTTTAGAGAGCTCGCCGCGCCCGGCGTCATGATAGCGCCCGTCGGCGACACGGCAAAACAACGCTTCACGCGTTGGGAAAAGATCCCCGCACCGGGCAAGCCCGCGCGTTTAAGCAAAGAGGAACTCATCAGCGTAGTCTTCGTACCCATGACGGGCAAAGGCGCCACACTGTGAGGACCCTGTTGACTCTCTACACTCTGCTGTTCCTCTGCACTCCCGCTTACGCCCAAGTCGATATCGGTATGGGCTTAGACCCCTCGATGTACTCGCCTAACGCCGAATCTTCCGGACCCGTCAAGATCACCGATGAGCCTTATGCCAAGGTCCTCGCTGACTATCTGCTGGCCTCAAAGAGCACGGACTACTGGCAGACCTTGGCCATCTCGTCAGCCGCACCGGCAAGGGATTTGAGCTTGGTCTTACGCCGCGGTTTCGGACGTAACGAACTGCTGACTTTGCTCATCATTGCGGAAGCGGGGCGCCTTAGGCTCGATGAACTGACCAAACGGCGGGTCAAAGGCGCGCGACTGCGCGAACTCTCGGTGGAGCAATCATTAGACTACACGCAGCTTAGATCGGACGTCGAAAAAGTCAAAGCGGAACTCGTGCGTAAAATGCCGGTCAAAATATCGGAGAATCAAGATGATGGAAAGACCAGATCAGGAACCGCAGCAGACAGAAAAAAACCCAAAGAGTGACGTTGTGCGCAGTAACATACTGACCGCGGCGGCGGGTGCGTCCTATCTACTGTGCCTGCTGGCCGCCACCGCCATCCTTGTCATCGAACCCAAAGAACGCATCAAGCTCGGTCTTTGGCAGGCAAAGCGGTCATCTTCCCTGATCTCACTGCCCAAGGTCCGCTCCCAAGGCATCGGCATCGTCAAATTGGAAGGCATGATCGCGATGGAACGCAAGGGCGCATTCATGGGTGACAACATGGTCGAGCGCGTCAATAAAAGCTTGGCGAAGCTCACGGCCAAAGATTCCGTCAAAGCCATCATCCTGCGCATCAATTCACCCGGAGGCACGGTAGCCAGTTCCCAGGAGATATATGCCCAGGTCACCAGACTGCGTCAAAAACATAATAAACCCATCGTCGCGCTCTTAGGCGACGTAGCGGCCAGCGGCGGCTATTACATCGCCAGCGCCTGCGACTCGATCGTGGCCCAACCCGGTACATTGACCGGATCGATCGGCGTCATCTTTCAGACCGGAGAGTTCGCGGGGCTCTTCAAGAAGTATGGCATCGAATTCAACACCATCAAATCCGGCAGATACAAAGATATCGGCAACTTCTCACGCGCCATGACGCCTGACGAAAGACGCATATTGCAAGACGTGATCGACTCGGCCTACGAGCAATTCGTCGGCGCCGTGGCCGACGGGCGCAAACTGCCCGCCGCGACGGTCAAAGAACTCGCTGACGGCAGGATCTACATCGGCGACAATGCCATGAAACTGCATCTCGTCGACTCCACCGGAGGTTATCAAGCGGCTATCGACATCGCCAAGGAATTAGGCGGCATCGACGGCGAACCGGAGATCGTCACGGATACCAATATCAGAGAAGACATCATCGGCGAACTCTTCAAAGCCAATGCCTTGACGGACTTAAAAGTGCTGCTGCCGCCGGCAGGACTACTTTATCTATGGACAGGATATTAAAAAGTTTGAGCGTCTTGGCCAAACCCTGGGACGGCCCTTATTGGCTGCTCTTGACGCTCATCGCTATCAACCGCTCCGTCGTCGCGCGTATGGCCGACCCTCCCAATGAAGGCGATGGCAACCTGATCAGGAGCCTCCCCGGGATAGGCAAAGAAGCGCTCACGGCGCTGGCGATGTGCGCCGTGTTCGCGGGCTGCATCATGATCATGCTGGTAGTCTTAAAGAACCGCATCAAGGTGAAAGCCGCGTTCGGCGACTTGTTCAAGATGTGCTTGAAAGCGCAATCGAGTTATCTATTGGCAGCGCCCCTGGCCCTATTGACGTTGGCGGCGGGTGCCTACTTGGATGATTCCGGCGCGCAGGTGATCGGGCAATCCTTGAAGGGCCTGCTGCCCTTAGGGATGTTCGTGTTATTGTTCATGGGCCTGCGCCGGCGCTTCGGCAAGATGGACGAGGTCTCCGTCATCGGATTGCTCTTCTCGCCTTATATCGTCATGACCGCAGTCACGCTCATGGCGCTCTTCGCGATGTTCCTCTTCATGGCGATGGCCCTAGTGATCCTGCTCAACCGCTGATATTTTTGCTAATTTAGATAGACGATTTATAAAGGAGTACCTTATGAAATTCTTCCTTGACACAGCGATGATCGATGAGATCAAACAGGCGAAAGCTTGGGGATTATTAGACGGCGTGACCACCAACCCCAGCCTGGCCGCCAAGACCGGCCGCCCATTCGAAGAAGTGGCCAAAGAGATCCTTAAAGCCGTGGCTCCGGCGCCAGTGAGCCTCGAGGTGACCGCCACAGACACCGAGAACATGGTCAAACAGGGTCTCGAACTCGCCACTTGGGGTAAGAACGTGGTCGTCAAGACGCCCATGATCGAGACGGGTCTGGCTGCGGCTCAGACTCTAGTGAACAAACATTCCATCCCGGTCAATATGACCTTGGTATTCTCGGCCAATCAGGCGCTACTGGCGGCTAAGGCGGGCGTGACCTATGTGTCACCCTTCGTCGGCCGCTTAGATGACGTCGGCGAAGACGGCATGGCCTTGATCGCCGATATCGTCGATATCTACGAGAACTATGGCTATAAGACCCAAGTCTTGGTGGCGAGCGTGCGCAGCCCGATGCATGTGACTAAGGCCGCTATCATGGGCGCGCATGTGTCGACTATCCCGTTCTCCGTACTGCGACAACTCTTCAAACACCCCCTGACGGACAAAGGCCAGGAGGCCTTCTTAGCTGATTGGAAAAAAGTACCGGCGAGCTCAACGGCCAAAGCGGCCGCCCGCTGAAAAAAGCGGTCTACGCGGCCATCTTCTCGACCCTGTTTGGGCCAGGGGCCGGACAATTCTATAACCGGCAATGGCTCAAGGGGTCGCTGTTCGCTTTCATGTTCATGACGGGATTGCTCGGCCTTTGCGTGTTCCTCGGCGCCAAGGCGAAAGTAGCCATCGAGATACTAGCTGGTGCATCTCCCGAAAGGTTGAGCGATCCTGACTTCGCGTATCAGCTCGCGCAACGCATCATGCAAGAGAACGCGCTGGCGCTTAAATCCATGACCTGGGGCATCGCCATCCTCTGGATCGCCTCCGTCGCCGACGCATTCTTAAGCGCCAGAAAAACTATCGCCAGCGCGCCGCCGCCGGTCAATCCGTTCAAGGACTTAGACACACCCGTATGAAACCCGTTTCCGTCGCCGCCATGCAAGAGATCGACGCGCGTTCGGAAAAAGCCTTCGGCGTCAGCTCGTTGACGCTGATGGAAAACGCGGGCCGCGCTGTCGCGGCTCAAACCCAAAGATTCGTCGAAGACCGGCTCAAGAAGACGCTTAAGACCGCCAAGCTCGTGGTCTGCTGCGGCCGCGGCAACAATGGCGGCGACGGCATCGCGGCGGCCCGCGCGCTCAAGACCATGGGGGCCGACATCCGCGTCTTCTGTCTGGCGCCGGGTGACAAGCCGCTCAAGAAAGAACTCGTGACCCAGATCGAGCACACGGGTAAAGAAGGCCTCACTTGCGAACCCGCCGATACCGATGCCATCGACACGGCTATCGCCGACTGCGACTTGGCCATCGACGCGGTCTTAGGCACCGGTGCAAAAGGCAAACCTATGGGCCCAGCCCATCACCTGATCCAAAAACTGGCGCGCTCAAAGAAACCCATCCTGGCTTTAGACAACCCTTCCGGCATCGACGCGGATACCGGATATCATACGGGAGTGTTCGTAGAAGCCACAGTCACCGTGACATTAGGATTACCTAAAGAGGGACTGCTTAAGCCTCACGCCAAACGCTTTGTCGGGGAACTTATCGTAGTGGATATCGGACACCCGAAAGAATTACTGGCGCCCTACCTCTAAAATCTTACTAGCGACACCCGCAAGATACCTTTGATCTTTGCCAGACGCGCCATGACTTCACGGCTGATGTTGTCATCGACCGTCAGGACCATGACCGCGCGGGCCAATTTACGCTTACGGCCGACGCGCATATCCGCGATATTGACGCCGCAGGCGCCCAATAGAGTCCCGACCGAGCCGATGACTCCCGGCCTGTCGATGTTCTCGATGATAAGCAGATTCCCTTGCGGGACCACATCTACGACAAGGTCGCCTAAACGGGATAGCTTCACCTGCCCCGAGGGTTCCACCCTGCCAGAGACGCTGATACTCTCGGCGCCGGCACGCTGCACGGTCAGCGTCAGCTCTGCGGAGTGCTCATGCGAGGATTGCGCGATGTCGATACCCCGATCCGCGGCGAAACGATCGGCATTGACGATATTGACTTTGTCACCTAGAACACAATTGAGCAAACCGCGCAAAGCCGCGCTTAAGAATACCTTGCGCTCCTTCTCGTCATAAGCTTGCGCACAAGCAAGCGTCACTTTGGTCCAAGCGCCGCCCTCCATCTGGCCTAAGAAACTGCCGAGATGCTCGGACAACGTGACTTGGGCCGCGCGACGCTCCAGGACGGCGGGATCCAAGTGCGCCGGCAGGTTCACGCCGCCACGCACGATGCCTCGCGTGAAATACTCGGCGACATTGACCGCGATCTCTAAAGCCACACGCGCCTGCGCTTCGGCGGTGCTAGCGCCCTGATGCGGCGTCAGGATGAGCTTATCCTTGACCTTGAATAAAGGATTCTCCGCAGACGGCGGCTCCA
>JBBTGF010000243.1:0-3042 GCA_038041525.1 Elusimicrobiota bacterium
CAGTCGACCTTCGACTTCTCGCGTCCCGGAGTCGGCGCGCAAGCCTGCGGCATAGCGCAAGGCGCCTTAGATGAGACCATCAACTATGTGCGCTTCCGCAAACAGTTCGGCCAACCCATCATCAGCTTCCAGGCGATCCAACACATGATCGCGGATTCCGCCACCAAGATCGAGGCGGCGCGCGGTCTGCTCTATAACGTCAACAAGATGATGGACAAACTCCTTAAAGAAGCCCATGCCAAATCCATGGTTTCGGGCAAGACCGTGTTTGAGGAGATGCGCGCGCTCAATCCCGGACGCATCACCAAGTATTCCGCCATGGTCAAACTCTACTGCGGCGAGATGGCGATGCAGGTGACGACCGACTGCGTGCAGATGTGCGGCGGCATCGGTTACATGCGTGATTTCCCCGTGGAGAAATTCATGCGCGACGCCAAGATCACGCAGATCTACGAGGGCACCAACCAAGTGCAACGTAACGAGATCGCGTATATGATCACCAAAGAATACGCATCGAAACAACGCGCGACAGAGGCGGCGGGGGTATAGGCACGACGTCGGCCACCCGTTTATAAAGCAATAAGGCCGGTACGCTCGATCGAGCGTACCGGCCTTACGATTCTAAAGGGAACGCGATCAGGATTTAGCTTTCTTGACTTCCGCGATGAGCGCGGGGACGATCTCTTCTAAATCACCCTCGACCGCCAGATTGGCGATCTTCATGAGCGGCGCTTCCGGATCTTTGTTGATACAGACGATGACGTCTGACTGCGACATGCCGGCCAAGTGCTGCACTTGCCCGGAGATACCGCAAGCGATATAGAGCTTGGGTTTTACGGTGCGTCCGGTCAAGCCCACCTGCTGGCGATAGGGGATCCAGCCTAGATCGACGACGCGCCGGGAAGCTCCGACGCCGCCGCCAAGAAGTTTAGCTAAGTCTTCGAGCAATTTGAAATTCTCCTGCTTGCCGATACCGAAACCACCTGAAACGATGACGTCGGCCTGGCCGATATCGGCCATCTGTGAGACTTCGGCGTCATATTTGACGAAGCGACTGCGTAGGTTCCATGCCGCCAGGTCGAACTTCTCCTCAACGCAGTCGATGGCGCTGCCATTGACCGGTTTGGCTTTCTCGTAAGAACCGAGCCGTAACGTCGCCATCTCCGGACGGCTACCGGGGCAAGTGACTTCCACGTTCATGCTGCCGCCATGGCAAGACCTCGTCATCTTAAGGCCGCCCGAGGCTTTATCGAATTCGACAGCCGAGACGTCCGAACCTAACCCTGTGCCCAACGTGACCGTTACCCGTGCCGCCCAAGAGCGGCCTACGGTCGTACCCGGCATAAAGACCTTACTGGGCTTATGCTTCTTGACGAGTTCGACCAAGACGCGGGAATACGCGTCATCTGTGTAGTTCGCCAATCCAGCGGCATCGACCACATAGACCCTCTTGGCCCCATAGACGGAAAGGGCCTTGGCCGCGGCGGTGATGCCCGAACCCACGACCACACAGCAAAGGTCTTCGGAGGTCTCCTGACTCAAGCGCCGTCCCAAAGTGATGAGTTCGTAAAGACTGGAATGGATCTGCCCGCGGCGGACTTCCGCCACGCACCAAATGCCTTTATAGTCGCCCGTGTTGATATTATCAGCCATATATCACCTCAAACCAATTTCATCTCTTTGAGCTTGGCGACCAGGTTAACCGCCTTCTCTTGCGCTGTCGCGCCGGCGACCTTGAACCCACCAACTCTGGCGGGGGGTTCTTTGAGAGGACCCATGCTAAGCTTCGCGCCAGCCTTGCCATATCTGCCTGCTTCGGCGGCCAATTCGCCAGGACCCCAAACCGGTATCTCGGCTTTCTTGGAAGCCATCTTGCCCTTCAAGGATGCCAGGCGCGGCTCGTTGATCTCCTTGATAACGGAGACTGTGGCGGGTAAAGTGAGTTCGATGGTATCCACGCCGTCTTCCATGGCGCGCGCGACAGTGACTCTGCCCGCGCCCGTGGATTCGAGCTTCTTGACATATGTGGCGTTAGGCCAATCGAGCCACGCCGCCACGCCGGGACCGACTTGTCCGGCATCGCTGTCATTGGTCTGCTTGCCAAAAAGAACCAGATCGACAGGGCCCCGTTCTTTGCCGAGCTTCTCGACCGCTTTGGATAAAAGATAAGACGTGGCATACGCATCACTGCCGTCAAAAGAGGGAGAAGAAAGCAGCGCCGCGTTATCGGCGCCGCGGGCGATGGCGTCTCTTAAGGTCTCCGTGGCTGCGGCGGCGCCCATAGTGATGACGCAAACCACGGCTTTGCCGCCGGAGCGCTCTTTGATCCTGACGGCTTCCTCCAGCGCGTACTCATCGAAAGGGTTCATCGTCGCGCGCGCCGAACCCACGGCGCTGCCAGCGGCCAAGTTGCTCGCGGAAGAAGTCTGTTTGACGCATACTACGATGTGCATCTGATCGCCGATCATTGTTTCACCTCTCGCTCGGATAATACTCTATCATTCTAGAAAATTCGAATCTGGCTGTCATCGCGAGATTCGGGCTTGAAAATTACCTCGGCTTATCGCATCCTTAAATGATGCGACCCGGCTATCTGTTCGGTCTTTTGTTATCGGTATCCATGACCGCCCTGGCTGGGCACGGTTTGGCCGCGCCATCCACGCCCACGGACGTGCTTAAGAACGCACAGGAGCTCTTCGATCGTGCCGACTACAAATCAGCGGTATCCGCTTACCGCAAGTTCTTAAGCGATAACAAGAAAGACCCGCGCGCGCAGGCGGTACAACTGATGATCGCCGAATCCCTCTACGAATCACAATACGTGCGCGACAAGGAATCCTTCAAAAGCCAACCGGGCGCCCTAGCGGTCGACAAGAAGATCTTGCAGGAATACGAAGCGGCCGCCGACATCGACCCCTACAGTCCTTTAGCCGAGAGCGCGCAATTCCGCATCAATGAGATGCTCTACAACTCTCAAGATTACCCGAGGACGGAACAGGCGTGGACTGATTTTCTACGCCGCTATCCGGACAGCTACTTGAA
>JBBTGF010000244.1:0-1931 GCA_038041525.1 Elusimicrobiota bacterium
AATACGCCGCGAACTCGCTGGCAAAATCGATCTGGGCATAGGCTTGGTCCGTGACTTCATCCAAAGGGATAGCGAGTTCGGTCGAGGCGCTAGTGAACGCCATGGAAAGCGGGCTCCTGCCTTTGAGCTGTTGCTGACTGGCGCCCACATAGAACGTCCCGCCGGCCATATACTTGTACTCGAGATCGAGTTCGGCTTGGGTCAGCCGCGAATCAACACGCACGGGTAGGGCGCGCTCAAGTAACGCAGGCAGCTCTGTCGAGCTATACACGCTCCAATCACGCTGCGCGAAGCTCAAATTGACTTGCATATGATCGTCGCCGACAAGCGCATGCAGACTCCGGGCATCATTGCTGTAAAGATGCGGCGTCTGCTTGAGACCGATAGTGAGTCTTAACTTATCCGGGGCCAAATAAGAGAAACCATAAGCGGCGTCATTGCGGCCCACACGCGAAGCCGTGATAGAGGCATGACCTCCTTCACCCGTCACAAGCAAGTCCACATCTTCAAGAACAACGCCTTCAGGATGCTCGCCATAGCGCTCGAAGCGCTCCGAAACCTTCCCGTCAGCGGCAGTGGTCACGTCCGTCTGCTGGTAACCGGCCGTCACCTCACCGGAAACAGCAGCGTGCAAAACACTATCATGGAGCGCCGACATCACGACGCCCGCTATGACCAGGACAGCGGCACGGCGCGAGGGTCTCACTAGCGTGTCAACCCTTTACCGGAGGGATGGCTCGACCCATGGATGAGCGAGTGACAATTGACGCATGACTTATTCATCAAAAATACGCTCTTCTTGGAAACGTCGTCACCGCTAAAAAGTTTGCCGGTCGAGTGGAAGCTCCCCTTCTGATGACATTTCTGGCATAAGAGCGGCAATCTGGTATCAAGCATCGCATGGTTGGATGACCCATGTTGGTCATGACAGAGAAGGCAATCCTGCCTCGCTGGCGCATGCTCCCAGAGGAAAGGACCCCGCTTGCCCGCGTGACAGCTGTAACACGTCTCATTGACCGTGCCGCGGACCAGGAGCTTCTTAGTAGTCGTACCATGTGGCTGATGGCAACTCGCGCAACCATGGCCACCATCCGCTAACGGCATGGAGAACGATTTCTTCATCTTCCCCGCCGCTTGGGAATGACAGCGGGCGCAAGTCTTGACCTGTGAAGCCTTATTGAGCAGTGGCTGTGACTTGCTGTGATGCACGCTATGGCAAGAAAGACACGAAAGTCCATTGCGTTGATGCGCGCCACCGGGCCAATGCATACGCTTGCCCGACTGATGGCAGGTCAGGCACACGGCGTCGATCGCGCCGGGGGTCTTGCTCTTAAAAAAACTCACGCTTGGGAAACCTGGATTCGTCGCATCTCCGGCCGCAGCGGCGTGCAAAGACCCCAACCCATGACACGCTTCGCACGAACCCTCCACTCCCGTCTTTTTCAAACCCTGCAATATCCTGCCGTGCGTCGTCTTAGCGAAACCTTCTTTATCAGAATGGCATCCCATGCATGTCGATGCGCCGACCGCCTCGGGCTCCTCGAGCAACACGTCCCCGTCATCAAGTGCCGACGCGCGCATGCACGCGAACGCGACCAAGATGGGCAAGCTCAAAACAGCAAGATAACACGACACTCTTGGACGGCGTCTCATGGATACCACTGATGGCAGGTATTGCCGCAATGACCGTCCTGATAGGATTTCGTGGATAGGTTCCAGACCGTGCCGCCACTGCCGACTTTATAAGGATGGAAATCAAGCTTGCCATCGAGGTGCTTCACGGTCCCATACGTCCCCTGTTTGGCACTGTCCCCGCCATGGCACCAGAAACACTGTACGAATCCCTTGCCCTGCGGCCAACCCAACATGTCGACCATGTGTACCGGCGCCCTGTGTTTGCCCGAATTTGGATAATCGTTGACCGACGTGAT
>JBBTGF010000245.1:0-1461 GCA_038041525.1 Elusimicrobiota bacterium
ATTTATCTGCGCTTTGCTGATGACAGGCGCCTGGCGGTAGCGGCCAGCGGGCACACAGGCGATCTCCACGCATCTTAATTTTGGGACGATGCTCATGATGGCGTCTCCATTATCGGTCAGAAACCCGACACTGCCTTGGATGAATGCCGTACGGTTAGGATAAACCTGCACTCTTATCCAGCCTTCATCGACCAAGGCAGCGATCGCGGCCTCGGGACCGGCCACAATACCGCGCTCTTTGAGCATGGCGATGGCAGAGAGCGCGTGATCTTGACCCTTTATCTCGATAGCACGGCCAAAGGGGTCTATCCACCAAGGCGTGCGGTGGCGCGCCAGGACTGCCAAAGGCGCTTGCAGCCCGGGGGTTTGCAGTCTTGCTTTTTTCATCTTAGGTTTCCGTTTTTGCATCACTTACACACATCGCCCCGCAATCCCACGCTGCAGAGCGCTTCTGACGCCGGTTCCACCTTTTCTAGCACAACGTCCATATGGCCTCCTATCTAGATATTCGCCGAAGGATGCCGGAAAGTTGCAGGGGGCTACGGGACTACAAGCTCTGATTATATTAGGGTACTTAAAGGTCTGTTATATGCTCTATAATAAACTAGTGGTTTATTCTATATATTGAATATATACTTGAGGTACCTTGATTTGCTTTAGATTAAACAAATGAAGAAAAATTCTAGTAATCGAACCAAGCTTAGCGAGCTCCTGGCTAAATGGCCGAAAGGAGTGGTCGCCACATCTCCCTGGCTGGAGCGGCAAGGAGTCTCTGCGGATTTGGTCAAGAAGTACAACCGCTCCGGGTGGGTTCGGCGCATCGAGCGAGGAGCCTATGGGCGTTTAGAGGACACCGTGGAGTGGACCGGCGCGCTACACGCTGTTCAGTACCAATTAAAACTATCCATCCATCTGGGAGCCAAGCGAGCTCTTGAGGTTCAGGGCTATGGTCATTATGTGCGCCAGCGCGAAGGCGGCACGCTACGCCTTTATGGGCCTCATGGAATGCGGCTACCCACTTGGCTCGCCCGCCACGATTGGGGCGTTAAAATCAAGTTCACAGCGGCCAATCTTTTTCCCAGCAAAATGGCTATTGGACTGACCGAGCGTCCCGCCGGGGACTTCCCCATACGGCTTTCCGCGCCCGAGCGAGCCATGCTCGAAACGCTTGATGACGTGCCGGGGCTTCAATCCTTCGCAGAAGCGCGCTTGCTCATGGGCGGCCTGACGACGCTGCGCCCCGAGTTGGTGCAGGAATTGCTCGAAACCTGCCGCTCCATCAAAGCCAAGCGGCTCTTTCTTTTCCTGGCGGAAGAAGCCGGCCACGCCTGGGTCAAGGAACTCAACCCCTTAAAAGTGAATTTAGGGAAAGGCAAACGCTCGATAGTCAAAGGGGGCAGGTTCGACCCCAAGTATCAGATAACCGTAGAGACCGATCCTGAAGCGTTTTCCATCCGGGAA
>JBBTGF010000246.1:0-7481 GCA_038041525.1 Elusimicrobiota bacterium
GTCTGATGGTCGCATAGATGTGGACGGAAAAATCTTCGATTCGCCTTCCGGAGCGGGACATTACATACGACAGAAAACTACAAATGGGTGGGTTTTCTGGTTAGTAGACCAATCGACCAAGAAAACTTTGGGTCAAGTACGAGAAGAATATCGTGACGAAGTTGCATCTGGTGATGGAGATACCCGCGATGATGAGAATAATTCCTCTTGACTTGCAGTGACCTTCCCTCAAAAAACTGGTCCATTTAGAAGTTAGTTCTCCGCAATAAAATAGAGGGTGAAAGTGCGCTCGCAACTTGCAGGCTAGTCGTCTTCGTTCGGGGGAAGCTCGGGGAGTCTACTGGCTTTCTCTAAAGCGGCTTTGAGATGCTCGCCCCAGGTGTCAGACTGCGCGGCGTCATAAGGTTCGAGCCATTTGAAGGTAGCGGCGATCTGATGTGATAATTTTGATAGATCTTTTGATTCGTTCATCCAAACTGAAACATACTGATCAGGGATATTAAGAAAGCTTACGGTCCCCCAGGTTTTCGTGCTAGACATAGCTGACACATTGCCAACCTTGCTTGTCACCATATCCCCCTGCCAAGCACGCTGGCACTCAATAAAATCCTCTTCCGAAGGTGACGCCTGAAGAGTAAAGAGTAACTGACCATCATCACCTTTTGTACTAATGGACATAGAAGTAGGAAAGCAAGTATCACCCATCCCTACTCCGGTCGTATACGCCTTAACCTTATTATCGGGATATTCGATGGTAAATGAACCGACATCGTCCGTCCTGCCATCATAAACAGCCCATGGTTTTTTTTGACAGGCAATTAAAGCTAATGCGACAATCATTGATAAAATTATTCTACTTCTCATCAAAATGGCTCTCCTCTATATTCCATATCTTTTTGAAAGGGGTTTGGTAAGCATGGGTACGACCAATTGCCCAGTTCATCACAGCTTTTGCTGATTTTGTTTTTTTCTTAGCTTCATATTCCTCTTTGAGCTTAGGCGTAAACGGCATCCAGGTGGCATGCAGATGCCTGCCGCAATCAGGGTCGTTGCGCAATGACTTAGTATTACCGCAGTTGACATTTTTTCCATCGACGGTCTTGGTGACCGCGCCGGTGTTGCCGATAAATCCTATGGGGTCTCCGGGCTTGAGTTCCTGGCCGGTAGAAACCAGAAGACCGCTATTCTCTTTGTCCGTACCGTTGACCTTGTTGCCAAAGTGGTGGTAAATGAGCAGACCGGAACCGTCGGCAAGTTCGACGATGACCATGTTGCCAAGACTATGACTATTATTGGCATAGTTCTCTATGTCCAAAGTCACTGCTTTATGGTCTTCAGCTCTGGGTAGTGATGTCTGATATCCCGCCCAAATCACCGTCCCCGGCAGTCGATTAATCGCCATGCTACCATTAGGGGCTTCGATGTCGAGGCCGCCGTGATGCGGTCTGGTGCCTGACTTGCCGAAACCTGAGGTCAGTTTGACGGCGTCATTGGTGCGTTTGGGCCCCACCACGAAGAACATGGGCGTAGGTTCAAGCCCTGCCCGGGCATCGGCGATATAGTCCATGGCGTCTTTGTCCGCCATGGTCATATTGCTCAAGGTGTAATCCGTGGAGTAGACGCTCTGCTTGGCGTTGATGAGCTGCAAGGCCTTGCGCGTGCGTTCTTGCATGGCTTTGGTCTGTTTTAAGTCTTTGACTTCCTTGGAAAGGTCTTTAAGCTCTGTGGTAAGCCTGGCGATGGCTTGCCTGCGCTCGGGTCTTGAGGAGAACTCTCCGGGTTTATCGGTCTTCTCTGGAGTCTTCTGACTGTCAGCGTTATCTGGCGTAACTTCATTTGTAGATGTATCAAAACCATTGAGGTCATCTCGCGTCATTTGCGAGGCAATATCTTCCCTAGCATTGCGCGTCTTCGGGTCTTCGAACCTGGCAAGAAGCGCGCTACGCAGGGAATCGAGCTCGCTTTCATTGGCGCTCACGTTAGCCTCAAGACTTACCCTCTCGGCCTTGATCCGGCCATGCACTTCCGCTAAAGCTTCGTAGCGTTCCTGGGGCCGTTTCTCCCCAAAGTACCAGTCCCCCAGCCGGTAAGCCGAGGAAGCGGCAGTCAGGCCGGCGATACCCAATCCCATGGCTGGCGATAAGGCGATTGGCAGGCTGATGACTCCCGTAGAACCCAAGGCCAAGGCTCCCGCGCCCGCCAAGGCGATGGCTTGACCGGCAACGCGACCTCCCCGCTCCAGTGTGTCTAACAGGGATTCCGCTCCCTTAGGGTTCTTTTTAATGAATAGTTCAGGTTTGATGAGCCCAAGGCTCATGGCTTCCAGAGCCCCGGAGCCCAGACCCCAGGCTAAAGCAACGGGAGACAATGCCAAAGCGCCGATAAACTCATGGAATCCTGTGGGTCCGGACTTAGCGGAGGCTGCCGCTGTGATGACTCCGGTGAGCAACATCCCAACGGCAGTCGCTGTTCCTAGTCCGAAGAGGAACCCCGCTGCGGCTAGGAAAAGACCGCCCACTATCGTCAAATAATATCCGCCTTTACTCACGGAGTTGGCTTCGCTCCAGTTTTTATCGTATTGCTCTTGCTCGCGTTTCTGCGCGCCGAAGATGCGTTCTTGGCATTCCACGTCACAATACGCCGGTTCTTTCTTTTCTTCAGACACGTCGCTGGAAGATTTCTGGCTATTACGATACGGGGCTACGGGACGGCTGAAGCTAGGCGGCGTGGGGTCCGTTCCACCCCGGCTTTCTCCGAAAGCCCCGGCTACAGACTTCCGGCTTTGTAATTCTTTGCGTACGTCAAGGGGTTTGGCGCCGGGATGAACATCCGCTGTAGGATTCAAGCCCGAACCATCGAAGAACTTATTGGCTATGCCCTGGGCTTGTTCGGCGTTAGACTTGCCTGGGATAGCCCTGATAGCGGCTTCTAGGGGAATAGTCTTAAATAAAACTAGAAAGGACAGGATAAGGCTGGCTATCTTCTTCGGCATACCTATATAAAGGTTACCGTGGGTCGGTTTGCGCTCCTAGGGTCATTGGACCTAGACGATATAGGCTTAGGACCTAGGACTAAAGTCCTATGTCGAGAAACAATCTGGGTTACAGCAGTTTTGATTGGAAGAAGGTCGCAAATCCGAGGAAAGAGAGGAAGCCGACCACGTCGGTGACCGTGGTGAGGAATATCCCCGATGATTGTGCGGGGTCGAAACCTAGCCGCTTCATGGTGATGGGGATCGCCGCTCCGGCCATGCCCGCAGCCAGCATGTTGACGATCATGGCTAGGCCGATGATGAGTCCCAGGTAGGGATTGCCTTGCCAGAGCCAGGCGATGAGCGCGGTCACCAGGCCGATCGCCACGCCGTTTAACAGGCCGGTGGTCATCTCAAGCGCGATGAGCCGTCGGGCGTCTTTGGGACGGATGTCGCGCATCACTAGACCCCGCAGCGCTACGGCCAATGTCTGGTTGCCCGCATTGCCGCCTTGGCCCGCGACGATAGGAAGGAAGACCGCCAATATGGCGATGCGGTCGATCAAACCTTCAAACATCGCCACCACGCTGGCCGCTAGAAACGCGGTGGCCAGGTTGATGTAGAGCCAAGGGAGCCGCTTGGTGATCTTGAAGCTCAATGCGGAGAAGGGGCGCTCTTCGGCGCTGGCGCCGAACATTAGTTGTAAGTCTTCGGTGGCTTCTTCTTGCGACGAGGCGATCAAGTCTTGGGTCTTGACCACGCCTAAGAGGCGCCGTTCGTGGTCGATGACCGGAAACGAGATATAGTGTTTCGAGCCCGCGATATGGATCAACTCTTCTCTGTCGGTGAAGGCGCCCACGCAGAAGACTTCCGTGCGCATGATCTCGCCGATGGTCTGTTCCGCTGACGCTAGGATAAGGTCGCGCATGTTTAAGACGCCTAAGAGCCGGTTATCCGAATCGACGACATAGGTATAGGACGCGGAAGGTTTTTTGGGCGCCAAGGCGCGCAACCTGGCGATGGCTTCTTTGACTTTAAGGTCCCTATGCAGAGCGATGGCGTCGGTCTGCATGAGCCGTCCGGCGCTGTCTTGAGGGTAGGAAAGTAGTTCGCGCAGATCATCCTTGCGTTGCGGGCTTAAGCCCTCCAAGATGGCGCTCTGCGCTTCTTTAGTGAAAGCACGCAAGACGTCGGCCGCCGCGTCGGCGCGCATGGCCGAGAGGATGGCGTTGGCCGGTTCGATGATGAGGCGCTCTAAGATGTCGGCGGCGATGACAGGCTGGATGAGTTCAAGGCAATGCGCCGCTTGCGCCGCAGTCAGGTTCTTTAAGATCGAGGCGGCTTGGTCTTCCGGAAGGTTCTCCAAAGCCGACGCCGCTTGCCTCGGGTCGGTCTCGATGAACCTTTTGATCAGGACGAACGCCGCGTGCGTAGCGCTCATGCTCATGCCTCGCGCTGGTTCGAGAGCCAGCCGCGCGTGATGGCGCGGGTCTCTTCCGTGGAGACGAAGGCTTCCGGGGCATGGCGCTCGATCTCTTTATAAAGGCGGTTGGTGTCGCCGCGTTTGACTACGGTCAGCAACACATCGACAGGGCCGTCCTTGCCGTGCCCTTTGATCTCGGTGACGCCCCATCCGATGTCGCGCAATGCCGCGGAGAGGCCGCTGTGCTTTTGTTGCGTGATGATGCGCACGGTTGAGTAACCGAAAGCGAGTTTGTCTTCGATCCACATGCCGATCATATTCCCCGCGGTGAAACCTCCGGAATAAGCGAGGACATGCCAGAAGCTGTTGAGGTTACGGATCGCGTTGCCTGCGGCGAACGCCCAGATGGTGATCTCGATGATGGCGATGAGAGGCACGTAGGTGCGTGCGTTGCGCACCATCAAGAGCGTCCGGGTCGTGCCTAGGGAGACGTCGATGATGCGTAAGAAGAATATGATGACCGGCCCCCAAGGACCGGCAAAAATAACGTCAAGCCCCTCCACATGGTAAGTTTAATGCAGAGCGGGCGGGTTCGCTATCCCTGTTTGACGATGATGGTTTCGATGACGTTGGCGACGTCTTCGCACTTGTCGATGGCGGTCTCGGCGATCTCGTAGATCTCTTTCCATTTGATGACCATCATGGGATCTTTGTGGTTGGAGAAGAGGTCGGAGAGCGCGCGCTCCATGACCCGGTCACCGCCGTTCTCCAAGCGGTTGATCTCGATGCAGTATTCGATGATGCGGCGGGGTTCTTTGAGGTTCCTTAGACCGGTGACGGCTTTAGCCATCATCAGGATAGCGTGGTTCAAGATCTCGGCTTGTTCGATCAGGTCCTTCTCGATCTTGTCGATCCGGTAGAGACGCAGGCGCTCGCTGGCGCTTTGGATCAAGTCGGCGACGTCGTCGATCTCTTTGCCGAGCTCGTGGATGTCCTCGCGGTCGAAGGGCGTGATGAAAGTGCGGTTCAAGCGGTCGAAGATCTCGTGGGTGGTGATGTCACCTTCGTGTTCGAGTTCCCTGATCTTCGATACCCGGGGGTCGTTGACCGTCCAGCTTGAGAGCATCTCATGGAACAGGGCGCCCGCTTTGGTGAGGTTGGCTACGGCTTCATCGAAGAGGTCTAAGAATTTCTCGTCACGCGGGATCAGAGTGAATGCCATATATACCTCCCAAAATCGCTTATGAATGTTTATACTAAAGCGGTATGTACAAGTCTAGGAACACACTGCCGCTTCTTATCGTCATGTGCGCGTCTCTGTGCGCCGGCCCTGCCCTGGCGGCTAAAAAGCAATCGCTCGACGAACTCGCCGCGAGATTCTCCGGTAAAGACCCGGCTGTGGTCGCGGCGGGCCTTAAAGGGAAGAGTTTCGTCTTCACGCAGTCTGAAGTCGACGCGTTCCTTAAAGATATGGTGGCGCGTAAGGGTAAAGGGCATGTGCAGGACGCGCGGGTGGTTTTGCAGGCTGAAAAGACCATGGGTGTGCGCGTCGACGGCAGGTTTAATTGGAAGGACTTGCTTAAAGGCGGCAAGGATTCACTGGTGACTAAATTTTTGGGCGCCATGGGCGGTATGGATAACACCGTCGAGATCAAAGTCCAGTCGTCTTCGGCGCGCGGCAAGGGCTATGTCAAAGTACTTTCGGCAAAGGTCAACGGCATCACCCTGCCGGATTCACTGGTCTCTTCCCTGCTTGGTAAGGTGGGCAAGAAGCAGAGGCCGCCTATTGATTTTTCCGGTCTGATGTCTTTGCCCTATGGTATCCAGAAGGTGGACCTGCTGCCGGGTGCCGTCAAAGTCGTATTTTAGAGAAACCCGCGAGCGCCCCCTATTCTTCTGGCGAGAGGAACCCGAAGTATCTTCCCATCCAGTACGCGACCAAGAAATCGACGCCTGAATAGTGTTTCTCCGTGTTGCCGCCCTTGAGGGTATTGGGACTGCGCTGCCAGACGATGTCGGTGGATGGCCGCCGCCACACGGGTAACGGTTGCGTGCTCCAACGCCCTGCCATCTTGATATTGAAATTGCTCATATCGGCGTTGTAGTTCTTTTTTTTGGGGAAGCTGAATTCTTGCAAAGTCTGCTTGGCTTTCGCTAATGAACCCTGATCGATAGGGAATTGGCTGGCGCTCAAGTAGATGAAGAAGGAGTTGCCTTGATGCAGGTATTTACGGAACAGTTTTTGGTAGAAACGCATCCAGAATCTTTCCCTGGCCTTATCATTTTGTTCGCAGTCCATCAGCACGAAGAAGCTCATATAAGCCAAGTGTTGATGGTAGTGTTTCGCGTACCAGAGTAGGTGCGCTTCGGCGCGCCCCGCGATGCGCCTGACTGTCGCTGATTCCTCATAGCGCTGCCTTTCTTTGGCTATATCAGGGTCGTCGCTTATGAGTGAAGCGAAATTAAGCAGCGCTGTCGCTGTCAGTATTCGCGACGGGTCGATGATCCAGTCATCTCGGCTACAGTCGCCCCAGCGCGTATAACTGCCGTTGCTGTTGGTGAGCTTGAACTTGTTGCGGATGAATTCCTTGGTCAGTTTAAGCGTCAGGTCGCGGGCTTGGCGGCGCACGTCGGAGGGCCCATAGCGCCAGGCGCAATAGAGTCCGAAGACTGTCCCGGTCAGTGACGAGCCGCTGGCGTCATCGACCCAATCATAGGGAGTCCCTTGGTGCGCGTGGCGGTGCTTTTCGGCATCACCGCCTGCGGGGTCGACGCCGCGCACCAGATACGCTTTCCCGTAGCCCGCCAAGAGCAGGGATTCGCCGTCTAATGCCTTGCGCAGGTGATGCAGCGAGGATGAAGAACGCGTCGTCGCGTATTCGAAAGCGCGGTAGGCGAGATAATAGCCATGCCAGATAGCCATGTCGCCGATATCGTTAGGGACTTGACTCCAGAACAGGCGCCTGTCGTCCTTTAAGAAATCGGCTTCGATCTCCTGTGTGAATAGTCTGGCTTTTTCATGTAACGGTCGCGGGTCTTTGATGTCGGGGGGGCGCGTGAAGGGTTCGAAGGGTTCGTTCTTGTGCA
>JBBTGF010000247.1:0-2097 GCA_038041525.1 Elusimicrobiota bacterium
GTGGGTTCCCGCCCGGCCGTGCAGGGCGGCCTGCAGATTCTTGATATCGGTGATGATAGTCTTCTTGCCGCCGTTATTAAGATACAGCAACGCGGCCTCGACTTTGGGCTTCATGCTGCCGGAAGCGAAATGCCCCTCTTGCAAGAAATAAAACATCTCCGCCGCGCTGACGTTCTTTAATATCCGCTGTTTGGGAGTCTTGAAGTTCAGATAGACGTAAGGCACTCCGGTAAGGATGATGAAATAGTCCGCTTTAATAGAGCTCGCCAGCACCGCGCTCGTCAAATCCTTATCGATGACCGCCTCAACACCGTGGTAGATGCCTTCCTGCGTCTTGACCACGGGGATACCGCCGCCGCCAGCGGCGATGACGATGTGACCTATCTGCGCCATATCGCGGATAGTATAGCGCTGGATGACTTTGATGGGTTTTGGCGACGGGACCACCCTGCGCCAACCCCGCTTGGCGTCATCGATCATCTTCCAACCCCGCTCACGCATCAGGACCACAGCGCGCGCCTTGGAATAAAAAGAACCGATCGGCTTAGTCGGATGTTTGAACGCCGAATCGTTGCGATTGACCAAAACCTGGGTGATCAAAGTGACGACATAGCGGCGCACGTGACGCCTGCGCAAGGCGTTCAGCATGCCTTGCTGGAGATAGAACCCCATGCTGCCTTCAGATTGCGCGACACAGGCATCAAGCGTCAACGCTGGGACTTCGCTGGCCGCAAGCTCGTTCTGCAAGACGATGTTACCCACCTGCGGACCGTTACCATGAGTAAAAACCAAGCTGTAATTAGGTCTTAGCAAGCATTCGAGGTCCCTACACGCCCGTTCGGAATTGATGCGCTGCTCCCGAGGTGTGCCCGTCTCATTCGGCAAAAATAATGCGTTACCACCTAATGCGACGACGAGAAGCTCTTGCTCCACTTAAGACAACACCTTACTCAAGCGTTCAAAAGCCCAATCAAGCTCTTCTTTGCTGATCACTAAAGGCGGCGCCAAACGGATGACATGATCGTGCGTCTCTTTACACAGCACGCCTTCGTTCATCAACGCCTCGCAGAACTTACGCGCTCCCCCCGCCTGCGCATGAAGTTCGATACCGATGATAAGGCCACGGCCGCGAATCTCTTTGACATGCTTGCTTTTGATGGTATTCAACTTTCCCATCAGATAACTGCCGAGTTCGGCAGAGCGCCCGGCCAACTTCTCCTCGGCCAAGACCTGCATCGCGGCTCGCGCCACGGCACAAGCTAGAGGGTTGCCCCCGAATGTGCTGCCATGTTCGCCAGGGGTAAAAAGACCCAAGATAGCCTTGGAAGAAACCACGGCAGAGATAGGCAGCACGCCGGCGCCCAGAGCCTTGCCTAAAATGATCAGGTCAGGCTTGACGCCCTCATGTTCCCAGGCAAACATCTTCCCGGTGCGGCCCAGCCCGGTTTGAATCTCATCGAACATCAATAAGACGTTGGCTTCTTTGCAGATCTTCGACGCTGCTTTCAGGTAACCCGGGGGCGGGATCAGGATACCGGCCTCACACTGGATGGGCTCGATCAAGAATGCCGCAGTGTTGGGCGTGATGGCATCTTTGAGCGCCTCGGCGTCCCCGAAAGGGATGACCTTGAACCCAGGCGTGAAAGGCCCGAAATCCTTGCGGTAAAGCTCTTCCGTGGAAAAGCTGACCACACTGATGGTGCGACCATGGGAATTATTGGCGCAAGTGATGATCTCTGCCTTATCCTGCGGCACCTTTTTGACTTTATAGGCCCATTTACGCGCGATCTTTAGCGCGGTCTCGACCGCCTCGGCGCCGGAATTCATCGCCAAGGCCAGGTCCATGCCGCAGAGCTGCGTCAATTCTTTACAGAATGCCCCGAACTCCTCGTTATGAAAAGCGCGGGAAGTCAGAGTGACCTTACCCGCCTGTTTGACCAAAGCGTCGATGACTTTAGGGTGTCGGTGTCCTTGATTCAAAGCGGAATAAGCCGAGAGCATATCAAGGTACTTCTTGCCATCAGGATCGTAGACCCAGACCCCCTCGGCCCTAGAAACCACGATGGGCAAGGGATGATAATTATGCGCGCTGTAGGT
>JBBTGF010000248.1:0-3214 GCA_038041525.1 Elusimicrobiota bacterium
AGCCAATGTACCAGCAGGACCTGCTGCGGCGCTGCTGCTTGCGCCAAACCCACGGATATAAGCAACCACGCTGCCGATCTGTGCATCGCTAATCTTGCCTTTATAAGCGGGCATCTTGCCGGAACCATCCATGGTGATCTTTGTGAGCGTCCCATCAGCTTTATCCAAAGTCGTCTTATCTGTTAAGTCGAGCGCGGCATTGTCGACCTTGAAGGTCTTAGCCATCACGGGATTGCCTTTGCCGTCCTTACCGTGGCAAGAAGCGCACTTTGCGGCAAAAACCTTACCGTCAGCCACGACAGGCAGTTTCGCTACAAGCAAAAGCGCTCCAACAAGCAACACAACATTGATTTTTCTCATTCGATATTCCTCCTTAATATAATTAAAGGCTATCCTAATAATTCTTGCAACGCTTTCGCCAAAGAATACCCTGCTTTTTGTTCGATTTCGCGCATAATTTTGCGTGTTTAGAATTAGAAAATGATGGAAAAGCCTCGGAGAGAGTGGGATTACGTTGTAATCCTCACTACTCCTCGTCGTCTTAGTAAAAAAATGAACTGTTGTTCCTTTTTTTACTAAAACTCCTCGGAGAGAGTGGGATTTGAACCCACGAGGACCTTACGGCCCTACAGGTTTTCGAGACCTGCGCCTTCAACCACTCGGCCATCTCTCCCTTGATACGCAACCCTGTCGGGCTAGCGCCGTCGCCTGTTGAACGGCGACGGTTGCTTTACAAGCTGATACCTTTGCTAGACGGATTTTATATATTTTCTCATATGCGACAGCTTTCTGCGCCTGGTTTTATCCAACACCTTATCGACGATTTTGGACCGTGGGTGCTCGCCAATGGCCTGCGGATCTTGTTCTTGATAGCCACTGCCTGGCTGGTGAGCCGCGCGTTAAAGAAAATGAGTGGCAGGCTCTCTTCTTTATTGCTTAAAACCGTAGGTTCAGGAGAAGGCCGTGAAGCTCATGTACGCCTACAGACCTTGGCGGACATCCTTATCACCACTTGTTTAGTCGCGCTTTGGGGCATCACCGCCATGATGGTGCTTTCCGCGCTCGGCGTCAACCTAGGACCATTGCTGGCAGGCGTCGGCGTCATGGGTCTAGCCGTCGGTTTTGGCGCACAGAATCTGGTCAAAGACGTAGTCACCGGGTTTTTCATCCTGTTGGAGAACCAATACGGCGTCGGTGACGTGATAAAGATCAACGGCCAGACCTCGGGTTTGGTTGAACGCATGAACCTGCGCTTCACCCGCCTGCGCGATGCGGATGGCACCGCGCACTTCATCCCCCACGGCTCCATCGATTTTGTCAGTAACATGTCAAAAGAGTGGTCCCGCGTGTTGTTAAGTATTGGTCTTGATTACGCTACCGACCCGGATAAAGCCATCCCTGTACTCAAAGATGAATGTGAAAAGATGTGCCAAGACCCTTCATGGAAAGACCATTTCCTGGAAATCCCCCAAGTCTCCGGTATCGAGAGTTTTGATATATCGGCTGTCACTTATCGCATCACGGGAATGACCAAACCTCTCATGCAATGGGACGCGATGCGAGAGCTGCGCCTGCGCTTACTACGCCGATTGAACAAAGAAGGTATCAACATGCCCTTCCCGCAACAGACTCTCGGGTTCCGTAGCGATAACGAACAACGGCTTTTCCTGCGCTCGGCCCTAAAAGACGATTGACTTAAAACGTCACCTGCGGCGCATCTGTCGCCGCTTCTTTCATTTTAAAATACGCGTCTTTCTTAGAAAATCCACACACCTTAGCGACTAAATTAGAAGGGAAACGCCGTACCACAACATTGTAAGCACGAACGGCGTCGTTGTAGCGTAAGCGCTCGACGGATATCCGATTCTCCGTGCCTGCCAGCTCATCTTGCAACCGCAAAAAGTTCTCGTTGGCTTTCAGTTGCGGATAATTCTCCGCAACCAACAACAGCCGCGACAGGGCTCCCTCGAGTCCCTCGGCAGCGCGACCTTTGTCAGCCGGGGTCTTTGCCTCCCCCCATTGACTGCGTAGACGCGTCACTTCTTCGAGCAGACCTTTTTCATGCTTAGCGTAACCCTTGACCGTATTGACCAGATTAGGGATCAAGTCATAGCGTCGTTGCAACACGTTCTCAACCTGCGCCCAAGAACTGTCAACCGCTTCGCTTAAGCTCACCAACCGGTTGTAGCCTCCGACGCCGATGAGCGCCAACAGTACTACACAACCTAAAGCTATCCATGTTCCTTTTTTCATAATGACTCCTTTTTCTTGATTATATTATCTACGTGTCGCCAGACTACCCTGGTTTACCAGAAGCGTGTCCGTCAACGCTCTCCGCTATCTTTTCGATAGCGCCGACGTACCCCTGCATCAGTTCATGCACGTCCACCGCGACCTCCTGCCCTTCTCGCAATCGTTCCACGACATCGAATACCGCCGCGTCGAACTCGATATACCGTGCAAGTATCCGGGGGGCGTCTTTTTTAGGCGGCAGAGGCTGCTGCTTTAGCAGCCGTAACGCTTGCCGCATCAATATTTGGAACAGTGAGACGCTCTTACTGATGAGCTCTTTGACGGCTTTCTCGTTATCAGAGGCGATGATATACGCTTCCCGCAACTGGATCGCCTTGCCTTTCAATTCATATTCGAGCTGATGCCTCAAGTTCTTCTCATCGACATGGACTTGACCCAATAAATCATCGCCTATGAGGACCTGGTGCGCTTCTTTGATGTCTAAGAGTTCCATCGGGAAGACATCAGCCGAACGTTTCAGCTGTTGCAAAGTGAACACCAGCGGCGTCGGATTCCCTTGCTTGCTCCAGGCTTTGGCAACCTTGGACATTTTGCGTAAGTCTGGGACCGTCACCTCATTAAAGATCGCTAGGATGTTATAGTCGGAATATCCTACCACCCTCTCCTTGGTCACAGCCGACCCATAAAGCACGACTGACAACAATCTGTCTGCATAGAGCGCTTTAAGCTCTTGGGCAAACGTTAACGGATCCTTGGCCATATCGCCTCCTTGATAATCATCCTCACCAACGCCGCGAAGCGCCGCCTCCACCAGAACCCCCACCCCCAAAACCGCCGAATCCTGAACCGAATCCACCGCCAAAACCCCCTCTTGGTGCCGACATCAATAAAAATAAAAACAGTGACGGGTTCTTGATGAAGATAACCACCATGATGGCTAACAGGATCAAATGGAACCAAG
>JBBTGF010000249.1:0-3888 GCA_038041525.1 Elusimicrobiota bacterium
AGGCAAAGTAAACAGGAAGCCCTCTGCGAACGCCTCTGCGGCGCAGCTTTGCTCGACAGCGACTTAAGCGAGGCCCTTGGTAACGACCAGAAAATACGCGGCGTCAGCCGCGAGCGCGTCAACGCGGCCGCCAAAGAACACATCCGGCCCGAAGACGCGCTCATCGTAGTGGAAGGCGACGGCGAGCGTATCGCCAAGGACTTGGAATGTTTCGGACCCGTGACGGTCGTCGAACCACTTAAAAAGGGTTCCGAACCCCTGAAATCTTTTGCATAATCTCATTATCAAATCCTGATAACGCATAGAAAGGAGTGTCTGATGGCACATGAAATAACCGACAACGATTTCGAAACCGTCGTCCATAAATCCACCACTCCGGTGGTCGTCGATTTCTGGGCGCCTTGGTGCGGACCCTGCAGGGCATTGGCCCCGGTCCTCGAAGAGCTCTCCAAAGAATACGAGGGTAAAGCCAAAGTGGTCAAGGTCAATACGGATGACAACCCACAGGAAGCCTCTAAACTGCATATCTCCGCGATCCCCACGATCGTCTTCTATAAGGGCGGGAAAGCGGTCGACCAACTCGTCGGCGTCCATCCTAAAGCCGAGATCAAAAAGCGTCTCGACGCGTTAATCTGATGTCCACGCGCGCCCTGCGCGTTGTAGCGCCCTGCCTAGCGATGGCTTTACTGTCGCTGCCGATAAGCTGCAAAAAAACCGGCGGCAAGTCGGCCGTCAAAGCGGCGCCTTTAATCCTCGAGCGAGCCCAAGGTGGCGGGTCATTCGACATCTCTTCGCTGGCAGGGAAAAAACCAATACTATTAGCCTTCTTCACCACCTGGTGTCCTTACTGTAAGCAATCGATGCCTTATCTACAGCGCTTCCATGAGAAGCATCAAGGCAAGGATATCGAACTCGTTGGCGTCGACGCCAACGAAAGCCGTGACAAGGTCGTCGGCTTCATCAAAGAACATGGCCTCACCTTCGAGGTCCTGCTGGCTGGTGACAATGAAAGGCTTTCCCAGGACTTTCCCGTGCGCTACCTACCGACGCTTTACTTACTTGGCAAAGATATGACGATACTTAAGAAATTCGAGGGCTTCCACCCTTCAGCCTTAGAAGAAATCGAGACTCTGATCGCGGCACAATAACAACCATTGAAAGGCAACTTACTGCTCTTCGACGCCTACCATTATCTGCATAGGGCATTCCACGCGTTACCGCCGCTAGCGACGAGCAAGGGGGAACCGGTCGGTGCCATCTACGGCTTCTCGCGCATCCTGCTTAAGACCATCAAACAATTCAAACCGACCCACATCGCTATCTGCTGGGACTCCAAGCCCAAGGCGCGCCTGGCTATCGACGCGCAATACAAAGCCAACCGCATAGCCGCGCCACAAGAACTCAAATCGCAGTTCGTCTTAGCCAGGGAATTCATCCGCAAGTGGACGATACCCGACGTCGAGATCGAGGAACTCGAAGCCGACGACATCATCGCCACTATGGCGCGCAAGGCCGCGAGCGCAGGCTATGACGTCGTCATCGTCACCTCTGATAAAGACATCCTGCAGACCGTCGGCGGCGCGGTCAGGGTCTATCTCGAGCACAAACAAGAATTCATGGACGCTGACGCTGTGACTGAAAAATACGGCTGCCCTCCCGAGCGCCTGGCGCACTATTTCGCGCTCACAGGCGACACTGTCGACAACATCGAAGGCATACCCGGTATCGGCGATAAAACCGCCAAAGACCTCATGAGCCGCTACGGCGACATCGATAGTATCATCACCGCGGCCGGCGACCCGGCAGCGCAGATGAAACCCAAGATCCGCGGCAATATCATCGCTAGCATAGAGAAATTACGGCGCAACCTCTCCCTGACCGCTCTTAACACCGACGCTCCCATAGATTTTACCCCTGCGGATTTCCGTCTCGAGCTGACCCGCGTCAGCCAAGAGTTCAAGGACCTCTTGAAACGTCTCGAATTCACCGGATTACTCAAAGACCTCGGCATCGAAGAGACGCCCGTGCCTCAAGCCACGACTGCGCTGGCGGCGCCATCTGACGACTGCTATGCCTGGCTACCCACCGCCGCACCCGACTGGCGGCGCATCGAAGACCCCGCTTGCGACAAGGCAGTCTACGCCTATAAAACCCTGCTAAGAGAATACCCGCAACTTGCCAATCGAAACCAAGGGATGGTGCTTGACATCAGACTCATGTCATGGATCGCCGATCCCTCGCAAGACCCTCTGACCTACGAGCGCCTGACGACTAAATACGGCGCGGGCGACCTGGCCACAGCCGCCAAGACGCTGCGAGACTCCCTGCAAGAGAAGGGGCTCTGGAAGCTTTATACTGACACCGAATTGCGGCTCTCCAAGACGCTCGCCGACATGGAAGCGGCCGGTATCCATGTCGACCGAGAGCGCCTTGACGCCTTAGGACAGGCTTGGCACATCGAGATGGACCAGATAAAAAAGAACATCATCACAGCCTCGGGCGCCGGTGACGACCTTAACCTCAACTCGCCCAAGCAGCTCGCCGTCCTGTTGTTTGAAAAACTAAAGCTACCCACGTTCAAAAAGACCAAAACGGGATACTCGACCAATGAAGAGGTCTTGGCCAAACTAAGCCCCTTGCATCCGGTGGCAGCCATGATCCTTGAGCACCGCGAGATATCGAAACTCATTTCGACTTATGTAGAAGGACTCCTGGCCGCTATGGACCCGGCAAGCGGAGATATCCACGCGACATTCAACCAAGAAGGCACCCAGACAGGACGGCTCTCCTGTAACAACCCTAATCTACAGAATATCCCGGTACGCACCGAGCGTGGACTCAAGATCAGAGGATGTTTCACAGTGCGCCACCCAAACCAGCGCTTCCTGTCCCTGGATTATTCACAGATCGACCTGCGGGTATTCGCGCACTTGAGCCAAGACCAGGGACTCATCTCGTTCTTCAAGGAAGGCCATGACATCCACACACAGACCGCTAAACTCGTCTTCGCTGATGGCGGTGAAGTGACGCAAGAGATGCGCCGTCACGCCAAAGCCATCAACTTTGGCATCCTGTATGGCATGGGCCCCTGGGCTCTCGCCAAGGAGATAGGCGTTACTCCAGAAGAAGCCTCGGGCTTCATCACGCGTTATCTCGACCGCTTCCCGGCGGTCGCTAGCTGGCGGCAAGCAACGATAGAGCAGGCGCGTAAAGACGGGTCGGTGAAAACTTTACTCGGACGCATCCGCTATCTGCCGGAGATCCACTCGGAAAACCAACATGTCAGGGAGTTCGCGGAGCGCGCCGCGGTCAATACTCCGGTGCAGGGTACCAGCGCCGATATCATCAAGCTTGCGATGTTGGCGCTGGCGGGGTATATATATGATAAGGGGTTGCAAACTAAGATTCTACTGCAGGTCCACGACGAATTATTGATCGAAGGGCCGGACAAAGAGATCGAAGAACACGGATGCCGGTTCAAGGAACTGATGGAAACGGCGATGCGGCTCACTGTACCGATATCGGTACACGCGAAAATCGGCGAGAACTGGAAGGAATTACAAGACCATGATCTATCCTCCTAACCGGGTACCCAAGATCATCGGGATACTCATCGGCGTCATGCTGGGAGGGTCCGTACTTTCCATCACCGCGCCCGAGACAGCGATAGCGCTCTTTGGCCTGATACCCCGCGCCGTCACGCAAGACCTCTGGCTCTGGCAACTGGTGACCTACTTGGCGCTCCACGGCGGACTGCTGCATCTGCTCTTCAACATGTTCGCGCTCTACATGTTCGGCACAGCTTTGGCGATAATCTGGGGTGACAGGAAATTCCTCGCTTACTTCATCTATTGTGGCACGGCGGCGGCGGCGCTGACTATCGCACTG
>JBBTGF010000250.1:0-2767 GCA_038041525.1 Elusimicrobiota bacterium
CATACCGGAAGCGAAGAAGTCGCCCTTTGACGGGACGGCCACGCTTTCTGCGAACTGGAACTGATAATACGGCACAAACTTACGGCCCGTCGCTGCATGCAGAGTGGAGACCGCGACCGACAAAGCTAGGACACTTAACAATCCAATCATGTTCTTACGGCTCATAAACCGAACCTCAAACCGACAGAGGGATAGATGACGAGCGGTCCCTCGGGATAAACGGTGAATCCCGTCTCCCAGCGAGGTCCGGTGAACATCACACGTGCCAATATCTTCGAACTTTCGAGTCCGAATCCCATCTGTGTGAACAGATACTTGCCCTCACCGCGATAGAGTTCGCAACCCGTGAACACGAACGACTCCTGGATGGCGACCTTGACCTCGGAAAGCGACGTACCATAGAAATCGATGGGGTCTTTCTTGAATTTGATGCTAAAATCCAAAGTACTGACTTCGTAAGCGAACTGCACCCTCGCCAATGGGTGGATGGATTGCAACATGCTCAAGCCATAATGATGACCGACGATCGCTCCTTCGGTCGAATCGGAATCCACGAAATCCAACGCCATCACCTTGGAATACCCGCCGAAGATCTCCACTTGCGGGATACCGGGATGCTCCGATAACAGGTTATACCTGCCCGCAATGTTGGCCATGGTGAACGGCAGCAAGGTGGGGAATATCTGGGTCGTTATGACGCCATGTTTGCCGACGCGCGTCGGCACGACCGACTCCGCCATCTGATGGATGTCATAGAAGAATCCGCCCGGGTTAGTGATGATCTCGGTGCCGACGGATATCGCTTTGCCCCTGAAATCGACACCGGCTGACAACTGCGCGGGGATCCACGCGCACGACAGAAAAAAAACTACGCTTAAAGCCTTTAGGCTATAGACTATCTGCCAAGTGTGCCGCGAACTTCTGTACAAGATCGACTCCTAAATCAGGAATAATTACTAGGTCTATATTACCTTTTCTAAAGAACGTTGTCCCACAATCCGTGTTACCTGAACCGTAACCACAGGTCGCTTTATTATAAGAACTGGTCTTGGCCGTGATGATCATCTCACCGGCCACCGTCTTCATGAAAGCGAACGGATCGGTGATGTTAGCGTCAAGGATGCTGTTGATATTGAGCTTGTTGCCGTCGATGCCGATGGCATAGCTCTCGGCTAAGAACCACAGGTCAGGCGCGCCCGCTGCGTGCGGCCCAAGGAACGCGCCCGTGTCAGCCAGCTCGTTGATCACATAAAATGACGTCTCGCTCTGGCCCCAAAGGTCGCCATCAGGACCTTCGATGTTCTGCTCGACGGAGACCGCGCCGCAAATGGACGTATCACACTTACCGACCTGCCACTCACCCAAGACGATCTCCGTGCGTTTGTCCGGAGTCTCGTTGGTGTTCAAGCGTGTCCCGTTAGTGAAACCGACGGTGGTCTTAGCGAAACAACTCACGCCAAAGGTCTCGCCCGGACCGCAGACACGACCACCCACCTGGTCCTTGCCCGGGTCATACCGGGATTCAGCCATGAAGAAATCCGTGCCATTAGTAACCACGGCTTTCACCGCATTAACTTTGAGGTTCTCGCCATTGTCAGCAAAGAACGACGGCCAATCGCCGATATTGCCTGGCAACCCCCTGTCAAAGGTGACTTCGGCCTCGAAAGAATCCAAGCGCAAACCGCTGGGACCCGCCAGGGACGTGGGCAATTTATAATCAAAAAACCCTTTGTACTGGTAATCGTTCCTCTTGATGAGATTGACGAACATGACCTTGTTGTCCGCAGGGCGGAACAACCTCTGCTCGATGCGCACTAGGTTGCCATGCACATCGCGCATGGTGCGGCCGCTCGCCATATCGTTCTCACGCATGACGTTGACCGCGTCGGTGACCGCCGCGGCTTCATTGCGCGTAAAATGCTGTACCGCTTCGCTGTTCTTTTCTTTACTATCGGAGAAATCCTGGAAACCCTGGTCGCCGCCAAAAGCCTCTTTATAAGAATCGAACGTCAGCCCGCCCTTCTCGGCGACGTGACCCGCTTGAGAACCCTCATGGATACCCTCTTGGCCCGGACCCGCAGCGTGCTCCCTGCGACCTTGAGGTTCTTCTTTCTTAGGTTCTTCACCGCCCTGGGCAGGCTGCTGACCTTCCTGTTTCTGCTCTTCATGCTTTGCTTCCTGTTGACCCGCTCCCTGCCCTGGCGCATCACCGGGGACTCCCTGTCCAGATGCATTGCCATCGCCGCTGGTGTGTTCGCCCGGCTTCTGCATAGCCTGCATACGACCAGCCTCGCCCTGCACGAACGACGCCTCTTTCTTTCCTGTCTCACCACTGAGGAAATCCACCCGCCCAAAAAGTACGTCTAAAGCGGTATCGCCGTTCTCGCCGACATCGATCATCAGCTCGGTCCCGCGCACGGCCATGACGCCGGCGGGAGTGGCGAAAGAGACGCTCTTACGCCCAAAGAACGAAGAATGGACCTTTGCCTTGACCCTTCCCAAAAGGACGGAGAAACGGGAACGATTCCCGGAGATCTGGTCGACCAACATCCTGGAGCGCTCGCGTAATTCAAAAGTGTCTTTGTTGGCCATCTTAAGCAGGACCCAGCCGCCCACCCCGGTGCTGACCGTGTCACCGACTTTAAGCACCTCGCCTGGCGCAGCCTGACGGCATCCGCCATCGAGACAAACCTGCACATTGCCGCGCATCTGCACGATCTTGACTTGATTGGAGGGCTCTCGCGCAGCGTCCACAGGCACGAGCAAG
>JBBTGF010000251.1:0-5315 GCA_038041525.1 Elusimicrobiota bacterium
AGCCGGGTGTTTTTGAGTTCATGTTCTATAGGTTTGACATCTTATTTTAACCATACCATCGCTAAAGCGCAAATAGATGTTCAGTTGAAAGTACCTGGCGCGGGGGGCAAAAAACATCTACAGTAATAGAGTATGTCTAGCAAGGCAAAAGAGGGTGCGGATCATCTTTTTGAGCAGGCGGCGCGCCTTAAAAAAGAGATCGGCAAGGTCATCGTCGGGCAAGACGAGGTCATCGAGCAACTGCTCATCGCATTCTTCTGCCGCGGGCATTGTTTGATCGTGGGTGTGCCGGGGTTAGCCAAGACCCTCATCGTCTCCACGTTCGCCGCCGCGCTCGACCTGCAGTTCAAGCGTATCCAGTTCACGCCTGACTTGATGCCATCCGATATCACGGGTACCGAGGTCTTGGAGCAAGACTCCAAGACGCAGGCGCGTTCCTTCCGTTTCGTCAAAGGCCCGGTGTTCGCTAACTTAGTCTTAGCTGATGAGATCAACCGCACGCCGCCGAAGACGCAATCAGCGTTGCTACAGGCGATGCAGGAGAATTTTGTCACCAATAACGGCGTCGACCATGCGCTGCCCGAGCCGTTCTTTGTCTTGGCGACCCAGAACCCTATCGAGCAAGAGGGGACATATCCGCTGGCCGAAGCGCAATTGGACCGTTTTTTATTCCAAGTCAACATCAGTTATCCTGATGCCGCGCAAGAGATCAACATCGTGCGCCGCACCACGGCTAATGAGCATATGCAGGCGCATAGAGTGCTCACTGCCGCCGATGTCATAAGAGTGCAGCGCTTGCTGCGGGAAGTGCCGATTTCCGCTTCGATAGAGAAAGACGCGGTCGGTCTGGCGCGCCTGACACGTCCACGTAGCGGCGAGCCTTTCGCGCTCATCGATGAGTTCGTGGCTTGGGGCGCGGGGCCGAGGGCGTCACAGTCCTTGGTGTTGGCGGCGAAAGCCCGCGCGGTGCTGGCGGGGCGCAACGCGCCTTCCAGGGAGGATCTGGTTTTTTGCGCGTATCCCGTGCTGCGCCATCGTATCATCCTCAACTTCAAGGCGCACGCGCAGAGCCTCGGGGTCGACTCGGTCATCGCGCAGGTGCTTCGGCGTGCCGGGCTTTCTTGACCCAGAAGTCATCGCAGAGATCGACGGTTTGAGTTTTCCGCCGCGTTCCACGCTCCTGGGCGCTCCCACGGGCGCGCAAACCGTGGCTGCCAAGAAAGGCGCCAGCCGCGAGTTCAGTGATTACCGGGTCTTCACCGAGGGGGATGACCCGCGCTTCATCGACTGGAAGGCCTACGCGCGCAAAGACCGTTATTACCTGCGTACCTTCGAAGGCGAGACCAGTTCCACGCTCTGGACGTTGCTTGACGCGAGCAAGTCGATGACATTTACTTCCGGCCGGGTCAGCAAATGGGAGCTGGCGTGCAAGATGGCGTTGGGGCTCACGTATCTGGCGCTCAAGAGGCGCGACCCATGCGGGACGATGCTTGCCGGTGATGGACCTTTGGACATGGTCGCGGCGAAACCGGGCTGGCAGACGTTGAATGCCTGCACCGCTCTTTTGGATGGGTTCAAGGATTTCTCTTCGCTATCCGATTTTTCCGGGAGTTTCGAACGTCTTGCCGCGGCGATGCCCAGGCCGTCTTTGGTCATGGTCTTCTCTGATTTTTTAGGCGTCACGGCAGAGGAGGCGTTTGCGGGACTCAAAGCGCTCTCGGTGCGCCGTCACGAGGTCGTGGCCATCCGCATCCTTGACGCCGCGGAAGTGGATATCGGGCTCTTGAGTCCGACGTCCGAGCGCATACGTGTGACTGACGTGGAAGGCAAGGCTGCTGAACCTATCGATTGCGATCTGTCGCAGATCGCGGCTGATTATCGGCTGCGTCTCACCCGGGAGCAGGAGGTTTTCAGCGCGCTATGCATGCATCACCGCATCGAGTCGTTCACGTTCACGACGGCCACAGCGGCCGGCGCGGCGCTCAAACAATTGGCCGCATGGAGGCTCGGATGCCGCTAAGCGGCCGGTAACCCATGGGAGCTTTAAACCCGGCCTTCCTTTGGGCGTTGCCTATCGTGGTCGCGGCGGTATTACTGCTGCATCTTTACGGCCGCACGAAACCGAGGTCGGTGCTGGCATTCACCAACCTTCGGCTGATCGCCGATATCCTCAAGGATCGGCAGCGCGGTAGGCGCTTGCAAGATATCGTGCTCATCGGATTGCGCTGTCTCGCCGTCGCTTGCGTGTTCGCGGCGCTGGCGCGGCCTTATTGGCATCGGGTCAGTGGTGGCGGCGGCGGTGACCCGGCGTCTGCTTCCACACTGTGGGTCGCGGTCGACTTATCGTATTCGATGGGGTATCGCGATGAGACGTCGGAGACGCTTTTCGATAAGAGCCGCGCGGCGGCGGCACGCTTGATCGAAGCGTCGCGCCGCGCATATCCGGCGCGCACGATTGGCTTAGTGGCTTTTTCGGATAAGGTCCATGAAGATCTTTCGGTCGCGCCGACCAAGTCCTTCGATGCGCTGCATGATGCCTTGGCGCGCATGAGTCCTGTGTATGCGGCGACCGATCACAGGTCGTGGGCGGTGCATGTCCGGGACGCCGGCGGGCCGACGGCTGGGGTACTCGTTTTAAGTGACCTGGCCCGCCATGGTTTTACGAATGCTGGCGCAGTTTTAGCGGATATGCCGCTGCCGCCGGCAGTGGTTTTCGTCACCGGCAGTCTCTTCGATCCCGTCAATAAACAAGTCTCTATGCAGAGCACGGTCGGGGAGCGTGCGGTCGATATCCGCATCGATTGTTTTGGGCGTGTCCAGAGAGGGACCGTGCCCGTGCGTCTCTTGAACGCCGATATGCAGCGTGTACTGGCTACCGTCAACGTGCCTGCCTGCGGCAAGATGAGTCTTGATGCCGCGGTCCTCTCGGCGCTGCAGACCGGAGGGGTGGTAGCCGAGATACCTGCCGATGATCTGCTCTATGACGACCGGGCTTATCTTGATATCGCGGATACGCGTTCCTCCGCGGTCATGGTCATCGATGGCGAACCGGGACGGCGGTTAAGTGAAAGCGAGGGTTTTTTAATGCGCCATGCGGTCGATGGTTTAGCGCAAGCGCCCGCGCTGACATGGCTGTCGCAACAACAGGCGACTGCTTTGGGTCGCGAGAAGCGGGGATTAGCCTGGGCCAAGGAGATATGGTTACTCAATCCGCAGCAGCTTGACGCCGATCTGGTCTCGTCACTGCGGGATTTTAGCGCGGTGACAGGCAATAAACTCGTGGTGAGTCTTGGCGCTAAAGCAGACCTGGGCGCTATCGAGCGCATCACCGGCGTCAGACTGCGTATGACAGACGGGCAAGATGTTGCCGGCAAGGTCGTCGTACCCGAAGCGGGTGACTGGCTTGGCGGTATCCCGGTCGCCGCGCTCAAGGATTTTGAACTTGATAAGACTGCGGTGCACAAGGCGGCTCTGCTGGTTGATGAGCCTAAAGCGGTATGGTTGCGGGTGTTAAGCGCGGCGGGTGCAGTGCCGTTGCTTGCCGAGACGCGCTCACGCGGGGCGCGCACGTTCATCTTCACATCCACGCTCGATGACGATTGGACTAACCTGCCGCATAAAGGATTCTATGTGAGTCTGATCAAAGGACTCTTGCGCGAACCTGCGTTGGCAGCCTATGCGTCCAATGTGGTCTTAGGCGAGACGCTCATCTGGAACCTCCCGCGTTCCGTGGCCATGGGGTTGCAGGTGGCATGTGCGTCCGGTAGTAGTGTGCCGCTTTCATATAAAGATGGCGCATTGTCCTTGGGGCCGTTCACCGAACCGGGTTTTTGCCGTGTCCGATCACAGGTACCCAGGGTCGCAGAGTTCGCGACACTACCGCAACGTGTGGCGGTTTCTTTGAGTGCGGACGATCCGGAATCGGATATCAAGCCCGCCCGTCATGAGGACATCGATGGATTGTTGGGCAAGGGCGTCAAATGGCACAGTATCACCGCATCGCGTTGCCGTCAGGATCCGGCGCAGGCATTGACGTTACTGGAGGCCAAGGACCTGATGCGTCCATTGTTGGCCATAGCGCTCTTCCTATTATTATGTGAAGCGCTGTTCGTTCTATGGAGAGCGTATAAATGAGTCGGAATTTTACATTGGCGATAGCCTTGCTTTTGTTTGGCTGCATTTCTGTCGACGCCCAGCGTCCCGATCTGTTGCGTGTCGGTATCTTGACGCTCTCGGGTCAGCAGGTCGATGACCCGTATCCTATGGTTTGGCGCGATCTGGCGCGCGCCCTGCAGGACGCCACCAGCATCGAGACCGACGCGATCTTCAAATATCCCGTCAGTCCCACGGAAGCGGGATTGCGCGAGCAGGGCTTGATATTCTTGCAGGGTACGGCGTCATTCGTTGGTTTCTCATCTCTGCAGCGCGAGGCGCTGTTGCGTTGGATGCGACAAGGCGCGGGGACCTTGGTCATCAATAATGTCGAAGGCGCGGGTTTTGACGCCCGTATCCGCAAAGAGATCGCCGCGATGTTCGCCAAAGAGCGGCTGGAACCCATTCCCATGGACCACGCGGTGTTCAAATCGTTCTACTTGGTCAGGTCGGTCGGCGGCGCGCTCTTGCGTTCGCGGTCCCTTGAAGGCATCAAGATCGGTGAGCGCTATGCGTTGATCTATAGCAATAACGACCTCTTGGGCGCTTTGGTCAAGACGACCCCGGACACCTATCTGTATAACTGCTATCCGGGCGGTGAAGATCAACGTAAGGAGACGTTCAAGCTCGTCGTCGATCTCTTCATGTATACGCTGACCGGTACGTATAAGTCGGATGTCATCCATATGCCATTCATCGAAAGGAAGCTCAAGCGATGACGTGGGGGCGATGGGACGTCGTGACCATGGCCGCGCTGGTATGCGCCATCGGCGGATCGGTGGCGTTGGCGGCTGGTTTATGGCGGGGGCGTCATGGCGGGCTCAGGCTGCAGGTTTTGCGCACTGCGGTCGTGTGTCTACGCTCGGCGGCCGTCATTGCGCTAGTCATGGTCTTAGGCTTGTTGCGCTCGTCGACGCCTAGGCCGGCGGCAGCGGGGGATCTTTATGTCTTAGTCGATAGGTCTAAGAGTATGGATGATGAACGCGGCGACGTCACGGCCGTACTTAAGAGTCTTTCTGCCTGGGCCGCGGCTAACCGGGTAGAGCTTAAAGTCCTCGGATTCGATGAAGCTATCGCAGCTTCCCCAGGTTATGCGGGTACGGGCAAACCGGTCTCCGCTATCGGTGCAGCACTTGAGGAATTGTCGGCTCGCGTGGGTCCGA
>JBBTGF010000252.1:0-2323 GCA_038041525.1 Elusimicrobiota bacterium
GTTGCTCTACAGGCAGGCGTGCGTGGGGTGTCATGGCAGTGAGGGCAGAGGCGGTTCCGGAGCGCAGCTCGCTAACCCTGTGTTTCTGGCGACCGCCAGTGACGAATTCATCTATCGGACCGTAGCTCATGGCAAGCAGGGCACAGCGATGCGGGGATTCCTTAAAGGCTCATCGGGCGGGGCTTTGATGACTTTAAGTGACGATGAGATCGGACACCTGATCGCTTATCTAAGAGACGTGGGTTCTCGTCTGCGGCCCGACCCGCTCAAGCGTCCTGCGCCGGGCGCTTCCATCGCGCGCGGCAGGGAGATCTATCATGACAAGGCGAGTTGCCAGACGTGTCATGGAAGATCCGGCGAGGGAGCCAGCGGCCCGGCGATTGGCAACCCCGGGTTCTTGAGCGTGGTTTCCGACGGTTATCTTATCGGTACCATCATCATGGGCCGCGACGGTACGGAGATGCGTTCATACCATAGGTCTGGGAATGTGTCATTGAGCCAAGGTGAAGTCCAGGACTTGGTCGCCTATCTGCGCAGTATGGGCGAGCGTAGGACGATGCCCTCGCGCAGGGTGCCTTTTTCAGAGAGTACGGTCAATGAAGGCAAAACGTTCTTCGTGCAGTTGTGTGCCTCATGTCATGGCAGTGAGGGCAAAGGATCGGCCGCTATCAAGCTCGCCGGTTACGCTCCGTCCTTGAACAATCAGGAACTCCTTTCCGCGGTCAATGATAGCTTCTTGATGGCCACTATCGCCATCGGCAGACCGGGGACGCAGATGCGTCCTTTTGCCAAAGGCGCGGGGGGCGTTGCCGATCTTTCAGCCGATGATATCCGCAAGATCGTAGCGTATATGCGTTCATGGGAGGGACAGCGATGAAGCGCAAGCATCCTGGGTTGTTGAGCGCCAAGCAGCGGCGCATCTTGTGGGTCTTGGTCTCGCTTGCCGCCGCGGGGTGCGCAGTGGGTTTTTATCTATCAGTACAGCGCGCGTTCGCGAACCTGCTCATCAGCAACCTTTATTTCTTATCGTTGGCGCTGTTTGGCGTGGTCTTCGTGGCCATGCACGCGGTGGCGCGGGCGGGGTATCATGTCGCGTTCAAACGCATCCCGGAAGCCATGAGCGGATATATCTTGCCCGGGGGGCTGCTGATGTGCGCCATTGCCGGAGGCTCTTCGCTGCTCTATCATTGGGCGCACGAAGACGTCATGGCGCAAGACCCCATCCTTGCGGGCAAAGAAGCTTACTTGAACCCATCGGGGTTCGTGGTGCGCGCGCTTGTCTTCTGTGTCGTGTGGTACGGGTTCTCGCGCTGGATACTTTGGAACTCGCGCAGACAAGACGCGCAGCAGGACCCAGGTCCCACTCTTAGCAATGTGGCGGTCAGCGCGGCGTTCTTGGCTGTGTTCGCGGTGACATTCTCGCTTGCGGCGGTCGACTGGCTGATGTCTTTGGAGCCGCATTGGTACAGTACGCTCTTCCCGTGGTATATCGCCAGCGGCATGCTCGCTTCGGGTTTTGCCGCGCTCACGCTGATCTTGCTGGAAGCCAAGCGCAAGGGATATTATCGGGAGGTCAACGAGTATCACTTCCATGATATCGGCAAGTTCTTCTTCGCATTCTGTTGTTTCTGGAGCTACTTATGGTTCTCGCAGTATCTCTTGATCTGGTATTCCAATATCCCCGAAGAGACCGTGTTCTTCATCGCCAGGACAAAAGGTTGGTGGTTGGCGGTATTCCTGTTGAATTTTATGTTGAATTGGCTCTTGCCATTCGCGTTATTGCTGCCCGCCGCGCACAAGAAGTCCGCCGGTTTCTTAGCCGCGGCCGCCACCAGCGTCTTGGTGGGTAGATGGGTCGACCTTTATTTGATCGTGATGCCTATCGTCATGCATAGTGGTCCAAAGTTCGGGTATTGCGAGATAGCCGCTTTCATGCTCATCGGTGCGTTGTTCTTGCTTTTGATGGATAGGGAGTCGGCCAGCGCTGACATGACGCCTGGTAACGACCCGTATCTGGCCGAGAGCCTGCAGCATCATGCATAATATTTGTCGAGCCTGATAATCAAGGAGATGTATATGAAGAACATATTGTTAGCGTGTGTATTGTCATTAGTTGCGTTGGCTAACGTGAGCGCCGAGGATGCTCCGGCGTTGACTATGGGCGGGCAGATGCGTTTCCGTTATGAGGCTTACAACTTTTCCTTGCACAACGCCGCGATGCCGGCGCGTGATATCGACCAATTGCATCTAAGGACGCGCTTGAACGCGACTCTGCGTTTACCGCAAGATATCAGCGTCTTCATCCAATTGCAGGATACCCGTA
>JBBTGF010000253.1:0-567 GCA_038041525.1 Elusimicrobiota bacterium
CCATGAGAACAAAAACGTTTGATATCGGCGAGCGGGTGATTCTGCGCTCACGACGCAAATCGGTGGGCGCGCGCGTTACGCGAGTGGAACGCTGGAAACGGCGGGTCAGTACCGATTTGGGTGAGCGCAAGATCGTCTCGGCGCGCGCGGCGCTCGAAGTTTAAACAGCATGAGCATGAACATCATCACCCGCCTGATGGGTTTGCTGTTAGCCGCCATCGGCATGGAATTCATCGGCCAAGCCCTGCCCCAATTGCTGCATCTGCGCTAGTGCTATACTGATTCCATATGGCACAGACGATCCATGGACACGATGTTATGAGCATGTTGCTTGAGCCTGGCGCCGTTTATCAGAAGCTCGACGACTTCATCAAGGCGCTGGAGGGGCGTTTCGGCGCCGACGCGCGGTATCATACTTGTTCCGCCGAGGGTCTCGATGCGTGCGGTATCTTGGATTTCCTCATGCAACGGGGCAAAGTGACCTTTGAAGCGGGGCGTCTGGTGACTGCGGCCGGCAGGATGTGCAGCCATTGAGGCGGATTCAAGCGTCCTAGCCAAATATGGAAT
>JBBTGF010000253.1:577-6546 GCA_038041525.1 Elusimicrobiota bacterium
GAATAATAAATACACAGTCTTCTTTGGAGGTGCTTTACAACTCACATGACTTCCCAACCGAAAGGCCACAATGGTCACGCAAACCCCCTGAAAGATAAACGTATCATCAACGATTTCACTATCGAAGCCGCTACAGTCAACGGTTCCGGTTCACAGACCGCCAATCTGGTGTTGGCGAAATCTATCATTAACATGGGCATCCCTGTCGGGCCCAAGAATATCTTCCCGTCAAACATCCAAGGCCTGCCCACCTGGTACATCATGCGCGTCAATGAGAAGGGCTATCTTGCCAGGAAGCGCACCATCGATATCCTGGTGGCATTCAACCAAGCGACATACCTTAAAGACATCTCGATGGTACGCCCGGGCGGCGTGGTCATCTATGAATCAGATTTCACTTTGACGGGGGTGGCCAAGCGCGATGACGTGACGTATTATCCCGTACCATTCGGTTCTTTGGCGCAGCACCATATCTCGGAGATAAAGCTCAAGAAGCTCTTGACCAACATGATCTATGTCGGCGTTCTGGCCGAAGTCTTAGGCATCGAAGCCTCGGCGATCGAAGCGGCGCTCACCAAGCAGTTGCGCGGCAAGGAAAAAGCGATCAAAGTCAATCTTGATGCCATTGAGGTTGGACGTAAGTATTTCAAGGAGAAGTTGCAGAAGCAAGATCCTTATCATCTCGAACGCAGGGATAAGACCGAAGGTATGCTCATGATGGAAGGCAATACCGCTTCCGCGTTGGGTTGCGTCTTCGGCGGTTGCACGGTCGTGGCGTGGTATCCGATCACGCCGGCGTCGAGCTTAGCCGAGTCATTGTCTGAATTCTTAGAAGAGCATCGCGTGGATGCTTCGGGTAAAAAGAATTACGTCGTTATCCAGGCGGAAGATGAGCTTGCCGCCGTTGGCATGGCCTTGGGCGCCGGCTGGGCGGGTGCGCGTTCGATGACTTCGACCTCGGGCCCGGGCGTGTCCCTGATGGCCGAGTTCGTGGGTTTCGGTTATTATGCCGAGGTTCCGACGGTGATCTTCAACGTCCAGAGATCGGGGCCTTCCACCGGTCTGCCTACGCGTACCGCGCAAGGTGACATGCTTTCGACCGCGACGCTTTCGCATGGCGATACCAAGCACGTCATGCTCATCCCCGGAGACATCAGGGAATGTTTCAGCATGGCAGTGGAGGCATTCGACTTAGCCGAGCGTCTGCAGACGCCGGTTTTCGTCATGACCGACCTCGATCTAGGCATGAACGCGTGGCTCACCAAGCCGCCCGAGTATCCGACCAAGCCTTTTGACAGGGGCAAGGTCTTGACCGAGGAAGATATTAAGAAGTTGGGCAAGTTCGAGCGCTACAAGGACGTCGATGGTGATGGCATCTGCTACAGGACATACCCCGGCAATCCACATCCGCTGGCGGCCTACTTCACGCGGGGCAGCGGACACAACGAAGCGGCCGCCTATTCTGAGGATGGTCATATCTATCAGCGTAATCTTGAACGTTTGTCACGCAAGTTCGATACGGCGAGAACCTTGGTCCCGGCGCCCGTTGTCGATTCGGTGGCAGGGGCGGAAGTGGGCATCATCGCCTATGGCTCGACCGACCAAGCTATCGCTGAAGCCAGGGACACCTTGGCCGCGACTGGCGTCAAAACGAGTTATATGCGCTTGCGGTCATATCCGTTCGACATGGTTAAGATCGAAGCTTTCTTTGCCAAGCATAAGAAGGTCTTTGTCGTCGAGCAAAACCGTGACGCGCAGATGGCGCAGTTACTCAAGCTTGAACTTTCTTTGGAACAGGCGGCCAAGATGCGCACCATCTTGCATTTCAGCGGGTTCCCGATGCCATTCGAGGTCATCGTTGACGGCATCTCGCACAAAGCGGCGCATGCCAAACACCTTGACGTCGAGCAGAAGATGCCAGAGATCGTGACGGGGGGAGAGTGACATGGCAGACATACCTTTAAAGACAGCGGTCAACCGTCTCGGGCTCACCATCGAGCCTTATAAAGGCCTGACCTCGACGTTGTGTACCGGGTGTGGTCATGACACCATCACCCGCCACGTCATCCAGGCGTTCTATGAGTATGGCGTCGAGCCATACAAGGTCGCTAAGATGAGCGGCATCGGTTGTTCATCGAAAACCCCGGCGTATTTCTTGTCACGTTCTTGCGGTTTGAACGCAGTGCACGGACGCATGCCGTCGATCTCGACCGGAGCCAAGATGGCTAACCGCAGCCTGATGGTCATCGGCGTCAGTGGCGACGGCGATTCGGCGTCTATCGGTATTGGGCAGTTCTGTCACTTGGCGCGGCGTAACACGCCGATGATCTACATCATCGAGAACAACGGCGTCTACGGTCTGACTAAGGGGCAGTTCTCGGCTACGGCCGATCCGGGTTCGAAACTCAAGGGCGGCGAAGTCAACATGTTCGAGAATATCGACTGCGCGGCTCTGGGCATCATGCTCGGAGCGAGTTTCGTGGCGCGTTCGTTCTCGGGCGACCCGAAACAAGCGGTGCCTTTGCTTAAAGCCGCTATCGCGCATAAAGGGCTCGCGCTCCTTGATATTATCAGCCCGTGCGTGACGTTCAACAACCATGAGGGTTCCACGCGCAGTTACCCTAACGTACGTAAGATCGATTCTCCCGTGCATGAGCTTGATTTCGTGGCATTCTATGAGACGCCGACCGTGGAATATGACCCTGGTCAGACTAAAGAAGTCGAGATGCCCGACGGCTCCAAGGTCATGCTAAAGAAGCTCGCCAAGGATTATGATCCCACCGACCGCATGGCGGCGCTGCAGGCCATCGAGCAGTCACGTAAGAGCGGGCAGCTATTGACGGGTCTGCTTTACGTCGATACGGCGAAGCGGGATTTCTGCGAAGTCGAGGGCATGACCGAGACGCCTTTAAACGAGCTCGGTCAAGACAAGCTGCGTCCGTCACGCGAGCGTTTTACCGAGATCCTTAAACAGTTCGCTTGATCTTCTCCTGGGGTCCGCGTCCCATATGAGCAAAGCCTTCGTATCTCCGCGCCGGCGTGCCAGTGGGGTACTGTTGCATCTGACTAGCCTTCCAAAACCCGGCCTCGGACCCGATGCGTCACGTTTTGCGCGGTTTTTGCAAGACGCGGGTCAATCCTGGTGGCAGATGCTGCCGGTCAATCCTACATTGCCCGGCGGTTCGCCTTATGACGCATATTCGGCTTTTGCCGGTGACCCACGCCTCTTAGGCGTCAGCGTCCGCGCGCCTGCGCGGGGTGAATTGGCGCGTTTTCTCAAAGCTAACGCTCATTGGCTCGATGACTTTGCGCTTTTTGTCGCGCTCAAGCGGGCTTGGGGCGGGGCATCTTGGCGGCGCTGGCCGCGGGGTCTGCGGCTGCACGAGGCGGCGGCTCTCTGCGACGCTCGGGTGCGTTATCAAAGCAGTATCGATGCGATCGTGCGCGCGCAATGGGCTTTCGCGTATAAGTGGGCGCAGTTCAAGCGTGATTGCAATCAGCGCGGCATACGCTTGATCGGTGACATCCCATTCTATGTCGCCTATGAATCCGCCGATGTCTGGGCGAACCAGCGGTTCTTCATGCTGGGTCGCGACGGCAAGGCCGAAGCGGTCTCCGGCGTGCCCCCGGATTATTTCAGCGCGAAAGGGCAGATGTGGGGTAATCCTCTCTATCGCTGGACGGCGCTCAAACGTGAAGCATACCCATGGTGGACCCAGCGCTTGCGCAGGGCTTTGAGTATGTTCGATGCGTTGCGGCTCGACCATTTCATAGGTTTTGAGCGTTATTGGAGCGTCCCGGCCGGGGCCAGGGATGCCAGGGGCGGCCGCTTCGTCAAGGGACCCGGCGCCGGATTTTTTCGCGCGCTTAGCCGGGACCTGGGTCCGGCCACGCTCATCGCCGAGGACCTGGGCATCTTGACGGCGCGCGTGCACGCTCTGCGTGAACGTTTTGGCTTACCCGGTATGAAGGTGTTGCAGTTCGAGATAGCAGAGCGTGCGGCGTTGATGCCGGGGGCACTGCCGTCGTTGCCGGTCGATTGCTTTGCCTATACCGGTACGCATGACAATGACACCATCGCAAGCTGGCTGTCGTCTCGTGGCGCGGGCGGGCTCACTCATTGGGACGCCATCGAGGCGTTGTATCGCAGCGAAGCGCGCAACGTCATCATCCCGCTGCAAGATATCTTGGGCTTGCATAGTGATGCGCGTATGAACACGCCGGGGACCACGAAGGGGAACTGGCGTTGGAAGTTCGCTTGGCGCGCCATCAAGCCGTCACTGGCGCGGCGTTTGCAGATGCTTGGCCGCGTGAATAGGCGGTGTAGATAATGGCAAGTCGCCACCCCATGGCCGCAAGATTGCCAGATATACTTATACGGAGGGAAGTATATCCTATGCAAGCCGCCGCCTCCGTGCCTCAACGCCATATCATCATAGAGGACGTCACGCCGAGTATCGATGCCGGGCGTTATCCCGTGAAACGCTTGCAGGGTGAGGAATGCCGCGTCACAGCGCACATATTCCGTGACGGTCATGAGCTCATCAAAGCCGTGGTCCGGTGGCGGCGCCAGGGTCAGGATGGCGATGTGCAAGTGCCGATGCATTGCGATAATCCCGGTCTGGATTTCTGGCAGGCAGGTTTTCCCTTGCAGCAGCCGGGTCTCTATGAGTTCACCGTGGAGGCATGGACCGACCATTATGCCTCCTGGCTGCAGGGTTTCTCCAAGCGTGTGGCGGCGCATCAGTCCGAAGCGGTCAGCGAAGCCGCCGAGGGTCTGCGCTTGATCAAAGGGAATGCTGCCGCAGCTAAGCATGACGCGAAGAAGCGTATGCAGGCTTACATAACTAGGCTCGAAGCTTGTGGCGCCGGGATGGAGAGCTTCTTGTCTATCGCCAGTGAGGGGCAATTGCTTTCGTTGATGGGACAGCTTGATGACCGTAGCGATGCGGTCACCTGGGAGCCGCGCCTGCAGGTCATCGTAGAGACCGCGAAGGCCGCCTTTGGTTCCTGGTATGAGTTCTTCGTGCGTTCGCAGGGCACCGTCCCCGGCAAGGGTGCCACGTTCAAAGACGCCGCTAAGCGTTTATCCGATGTCGCAGGGATGGGTTTTGACGTGCTCTATCTGGCGCCTATCCATCCTATCGGGGTGTCGTTTCGTAAAGGACGCAACAATGCCTTGTTGTGCACTCCCCAAGACCCGGGCAGTCCCTGGGCCATCGGCAGTGCGGCGGGCGGTCATATGGCTATCGAGCCCGCTTTGGGCACTTTGGCTGATTTCGACGCTTTTGTCCTGCAGGCCAAGAAGCTAGGCATCGACATCGCTTTGGACCTGGCGTTACAGTGCTCCCCGGACCATCCTTGGGTCAAAGAGCATCCTGAATGGTTCTACAAGCGGCCTGACGGCACGATCAGATATGCGGAGAATCCGCCGAAGAAGTACCAGGACATCTATCCGCTCAATTTTGATTCGCCCGATGCCGCGAGTTTGTGGCAGGAGATCCTGCGTGTCGTGAGCTTTTGGGTGGGTCATGGCGTCGGCATATTCCGCGTCGACAATCCGCATACCAAGCCCTTGGCGTTCTGGCGTTGGCTCATCGCCGAGGTCAAGTCGCGCCATCCGCATGTCTTGTTCCTGGCGGAAGCGTTCACTAAACCGCATATGATGTATGCCTTAGGTAAGGTGGGATTCAGCCAATCGTATACGTATTTCACTTGGCGCAACAGTAAAGACGAGATCGAATCGTATTTAAAAGAGTTGTCTTCCCCAAGTATCAAGGATATCTTCCGTCCGAACTTCTTTGTCAATACGCCGGATATCTTGCCGCACATCTTGCAGAAGGGGGGACCCGCTGCCTTCAAGATGCGGCTGATCCTGGCGGCGACTTTGGCGGGGTCTTACGGTATCTATAGCGGCTTTGAGCTTTGTGAGAGCGCGGCGCTCCCGGATTCCGAGGAGTATCTTGATT
>JBBTGF010000254.1:0-1276 GCA_038041525.1 Elusimicrobiota bacterium
CGATTCTGAACTCAATAAAAAATATCCAGAAATCAAAGCCCACGCCACCGAGCTTTCCCTTAAAACTTTGAATAGCATCCGCTGGAACCAGCCCATCGACACCAGTAGCCAGGAATTCAAAGACTGGAAAGCGCACATATTGAATCTTATCGAAGAATCCCGCCACCGACCCGCCAGCAAGACAAGTATCCTATCCCCTTAATCTAAATTCTTCAACCGGCAGAAATCTCATTCCGTCATTCCGGCGCAAGCCGGAATCCAGGCCTTCGGCAATCCGGGAACGGCACACGGACTCCTCTGTAGTGAACCCCGTCAAATTGGACCGATTCAGGCCATGCATAGTGCTATGCAGCTGTAAGAAATCGGAAACTCCCGAAAAACCCTGGAAAGAAACCATCACGGATGGAGATATCGTGCATTACAGGAATCTATTCAGTCATTATAGGATCGATTTTTCGAAGAATTTTTACGAATCAACCTTTGAGAAGACGGTTGACTTAATACTTACTGATGGGCCTTTATTTGTCATGATCCAATATTTCCCTGACCCAGATGTCAAAGGATTGCCACAATCGTCGGTTCGAACCCATTGTGGTCTTAAGCTTCCCGCCACACGCAAGAAGAGTATCGCCTCCATGGAATTCGTAGTCGTTGAAAGCGTTAAATGCGGCCTGGAGCTCGATGAGGGCGAGGATACGATCGCACATTTCATCTACACCTTAGAAATGGAAGCAATCTCGCCAAAGCCTCTTTATATCAGCATGAATTTGCAGGCAGGACAATTTTCTAAACCCAGCCTTAAAGACAAAGAACGCATCGAGTACTGGAAAAAACAAGCCTTTCAGATCGCCGAAACCTTCCGCTGGGAATAATCCTGTTCAAACGGAAGGGTATAATGAAATGAACATGTCCGTTGCTTTGACACTCAAACGCACGCTTAAACATCTGCGCGACGTCCTCTTGCCGGTATTCTGTTGCGGATGCGACAGGTATCTGGCGTCGCCGCAACGCAAGCTCTGCGTCGGCTGCCAGAGAACACTCCTGCAAGTCAGTGCCGACTGGAACCACGAGACGCCCACAGCCCAGCCGCTATGCGCCCTCTACAGCGCGGGGCCCTACGCCAGCGAACCCTTAAGGACTTTGTTGCACCGCTTCAAATACCACCGACAAGTATGGGTCTTTGATGAACTCAAAGAACCGATCGATGGCGCCCTCGGACGCCTGGGGCTCGCGTCGTACATCGACGCAGTCGCCGCGGTACCCCTGCATCGTCAAC
>JBBTGF010000255.1:0-1874 GCA_038041525.1 Elusimicrobiota bacterium
GATTTCAAGGCGCATGCTCAATCGTGGGGAGATAAGGAGTGATGCTATGAAAGTGATCAAATTTGGGATCAAGAGCAGGGAAGAGGGCCGGAAGGATTTTATCGAGGCGTATAGGGCCGCGAAGGAAAATCTTCCTTATAAACCTAAGATTGGGACCTATTTCACCAGTCTTGAAGCGGCGCGGAATTTCTTGACCCCGGGGCGGCTCAAGCTGTTGCGTTTGATCAAAGAGGAGAATCCGCAGAGCATCTATCGCCTGGCGCATCTGGCCGGGCGCAGTTTTTCGGCGGTATTTAGAGACGTCGAAACGCTTAAAAAGCATGGTCTTGTCTCACTCTCCCGTTCGAAGGATTCCCCGCGTCGCAGCGTCTGCCCACACGTGGGCTATGACGCTATCAGTCTATGGATAGGAATTTAGTCTAGGGATTTGTAGAGCTCTATAAAATTTTTGGCTCTGGCGGCGGGATCGAATCGTGTCAGCGAGGTGATGCCGGTAGTCGCGCCGGGGCTCACAGTCTGTATGTCATTTTTAGTCTGATCTTTGGCTTTATCGAGGAAGCGTTGCATCTTTTCAGCCAGGTCGTTTGCGTTATGTGGTTCGACCAGCCAGCCATTTTTGCCGTCTTCAAGGAGTTCGGGGGTGCCGCAGACTGCGGTGGCGATGATTTGTATCCCACAGGCCATGGTTTCGAGTATGGCGTTGGGTGAACCTTCCCATAGCGAGGCCAAAACAACGCAGTCACTGATGGCTAAGTAATATTCTACGTTAGGAACGAAACCTTTGAATATTTTTGGGTCGAGGTTTAGGCGTACCGCTTGTGATTTGAGCGAGCGCAAGTCGGGCCCGTCGCCAAGGATGATGAGCCGAGTTTTTGGATATGCCTTGACGATACGGCTGTAGGCTTGGAGTAGGTAGGGGTAGCCTTTTTGTAGGGCAGCTCGCCCAACGCTTAAAAATACGATTTCGTCAGTGGTTATTCCCTCTTTGGCGCGGGCACTGTTTCGATCTTTCATGGCGTTTATGTAGTGGTCTGCGTCGACGCCGTTTAGGATGACATGGAGTTTGTTTGCCGGATAGCGCAGGGTCGCTGTCGCTTGTTGCTTGACCCATTGCGAATTAGTGGTCATGGCATCGGCCCAGGAGCTGGTGCAGCGCTCTAGAAGAGTCGGGAGATACCGGTTGTCCCAGACGCCGAGTGTGGATACGATCTTGATCCCTGGGCGCAAGAGGCGTCCCATGACCCGCCCGATGATGTTGGCGCGGAACAAGAACGTGTGGATGATGTCCGGATCGAAATCGAGGATCAACTTCTCAAGCTTTATCAATGCCGAGATGAATTTAAGAGGTTTTCTTAAGATTTCTGTTCCCATGCCTAACGCGTAGACGGGGATACCGGATTTCCTCAATATGGCCGCTGCGTGCCCTGCCGTTTTGAGGCTGACCACGATGGGTTGGAATGCTTTCTTATCGAGTCGTTGGGCCAGGTCAGCTAATTGTTTTTCCGTGCCGCCGAAATCGAAGTCCGTGATGAGATAGAGGATGCGCGTCATCGCAGGGAATCCCCGGGTTTGAGGGTCTTGTCGATGTAGAGCCGGTGCCAGATGTCGAAGCATAGTAGCGACCAAAGGCGAAAGCCGTGTTCGGCCCTGCCTGCGGCGTGTGCATCGAACATATCGCGGATGACCGCTTCGTTGAAATAGCCGCGTTTAAGCGACTGCGGGTCTAAGAGCAGGCGGCGGCCGAGCGCGCCGAGTTCCCCTCTAAACCAGGCGTTCAAGGGGATGCCAAAACCCATCTTCGGGCGTTTCAGGATGGCGTCAGGGAGGATGCCTTGGAAGGCGGGGGCTCTCGCCCTGTTGTTTCTCCTGGCCTA
>JBBTGF010000256.1:0-2903 GCA_038041525.1 Elusimicrobiota bacterium
ACGACCAATATTTCTTCAACATCGCCGGCATCGGTTTAGACGCGCAAGTCGCCGCGCTCTTCAACGACCCGTCGCGCAAACAGCGAGGGATTTTTCCCTATGTCTATCTGTCTTTAAGAGAAGTCCTGCGCTTCAAACCCATCGACGTCGAGATCGGCATGGAGCGCCAGAACTTCCAAATGAAGGCCCTGGTCGTCGCGGTCGCCAATTGTAAACAATACGGGGCCGGAGCCCGCATCGCGCCATTAGCCAAAGTCGACGACGGCTACCTGCATGTCACCGCCATCAACCCCGTGAATCTCTTCAAGCTGGCGTTAAACGTCCCCCGACTGTTCAACGGCACCTTGCATCAGGTGCCGGAGGTGTTGACGCTTAAAACCAAGAGCTTGATCTTAAAAACCGAGAAACCCATCATCTACCATCTTGACGGCGACACGTTCAAACCCGCGAAGGTGTTCAACTTCACGACGCTGCCGGGAGCGCTCAAGATCCTAGTGCCGCAGAACAGCAAGATCTAACCCCAACGTCAGCTACTTAAGCCATAATTTCCATCTTTCGTCACCCCCGCGAAAGGGGGGTCTATTTCCTTGTCATTCTGAGTCCCGATTTTATCGGGACGAAGAATCAATAAAACATTTTATTGATCCTTCGCTACGCTCAGGATGACATTGGATTGCTTTCCCTGTCTTTGGCCTGGGACTTGGCTGGTCCCGTAGGGACGAGAAGCTTTCGCAGGAATGACGCTCAACCTGGTTCGATAAGGTAAGCGCCGTAGAGGGCGTGCAACATGCTCACCGCGACCAAGGGCGCGGTGTCGCTACGCAAAACCAAGGGTCCAAGACCCGCCATTAAAAAACCATTGCGCCGCGCGGTCTCGACTTCGGCCTGACTCCAGCCGCCTTCGGGACCGATGAAAAGAACGGCTAATTTTGGATACACCTGCAAGGAACCGAAAAGTCTCCACAGCGGCGTAGCCGACTCCGCCTCCCAGCAGAAGATCTTGAGCACATCTTTAAGTTTGGAGCATTGCACCATCGCTTCTTCAAAGCTCAAAGGTGCAGCGACTTCCGGTATCCTCGGCGTATTGCACTGTTTAGCCGCGGTCGCCACGATGCGCTTCCAGCGCTCGAGTTTGGAGGGAACATCCTTTTTTTCGATAGTAACGACGCTGTTGGCACTACGCATGGGGTAAAAAGCCGCAACACCCAATTCACAGCCTTTCTCCAAGACCCAGTCCCAGCGCTGCCCTTTGGGGATCGACTGATATAAAAGCACCCCGCGGCCCAGATGCTCGTAAGACGGCGTGAACGACGGCGGCGCTTCCATTAACCTGCCACGCACCGACATGTCGGAGAGCGTGGAGATCTCCCCCCACAGCGTCCGGCCTTTGCCGTCAAAGAGCCGCACCGCGTCCCCGGGTTTCTTTCTTAAAACCCGGTTCAATTTGAACGCATCCGACCCAGTGACCTCAAAAGTCTTGTCCTTAAGATTGTAAGCCGAAACCAAGAACTGCGACACAGAGAAATCTTAATAAATACTTTGGGTACGCGTGTTACATTTTGACAATTCTTCCGTATACATGTATGAGGGCCCCAGTAAGCCCCATGGGCAATAACTTAGGAGGAAAAATGGATACCGATACAACGTCAATGATAGAATCGAATACAGATATGCCACTTACCGTAGTTGAAATCTGCGCCGGAGCCGGAGGTCAAGCCATCGGGTTGGAAATGGCTGGCTTTCGCATGGTTGCCGCGATCGACAACGACCAGGGAGCCTGCCAAACGCTCAGATACAACCGTCCGAAATGGACAGTCATTCAAGCCGACTTGCAAGAAGTCAACGGTCTACGATTCGAAGGCGCAGACTTGCTTGCCGGCGGTGTACCCTGCCCTCCCTTTTCCATCGCCGGGAAACAACTTGGCTCCAAAGATGGCCGCGACCTATTCCCTCAAGCCCTTAGGTTAGCCAAAGAAATCAATCCAAGGGCCATCATGCTTGAGAACGTTCGCGGATTCGCTTCGAATAAATTCTCTCCTTACAGAAAACAACTTCAAGAGAAACTGGCTCGCCTGGGTTTTGAATCCGACTGGCGCGTACTTAACGCCAGTGATCACGGAGTCCCTCAACTAAGACCTCGTTTTATTTTAGTGGGATTTAAGCATGGAGCTATAAAAAACTTTTCATGGCCAGATTCTCAAAGCAATCCTCCAACGGTCGCTGAAACCTTAGAAGACCTATTGGCATCCGGCGGATGGAAAGGCATAAAAACCTGGAAACTCAAGGCTGCCACCATCGCCCCCACCTTGGTCGGTGGGTCGAAAAAACATGGCGGCCCAGACCTTGGCCCCACGCGGGCACGGCGACAATGGGCCAATCTTGGCGTAGATGGCTTAGGAATCGCAAACGACGCTCCTGGAAAAGATTTTCCTACCGACAAGATGCCCCGAATAACCGTAGGCATGGCAGCCAGACTTCAAGGTTTTCCTGATCGCTGGAAAATCACCGGATCAAAAACCGCAGCCTACCGCCAAGTAGGCAACGCGTTTCCTCCACCAGTTGCCTACGCGATCGGCAAAGCTATCCACAAGGCATTGAGACTGGCTAGTTCGTCTAATAAAACCAAGGGTTTGATGACTGCATGATGAAGAATTCAAAAATCCCAAAAGAAATCGGCGAAGGCGCCCGATCCAGGATTCTTACTTTCTTTCTTGGCAACATGGGAAAAATCCTTAAGTCCAAACAAATCCGAAGGGCCTCCGGTGACACCGCGGAATGGGCAAGGCGGCTGCGAGAACTGCGCAATGAATACGGTTATCAAATCCTATCCCACCGCGATCGCGGTGACCTCAAACCAGGGGAATACATACTTGAGACAGACAAGAGAAAGCCGGCGTTCGCAC
>JBBTGF010000257.1:0-2361 GCA_038041525.1 Elusimicrobiota bacterium
GGCATGCTATCGAGGCTTATGTCGGGCATGGTTTGATCGTCAGGGACGCCAAGGCCGACCCTAGTATCGTCAAGCGCATCAACAAGGTCTTGGAAAGTGATCATTTTCAGGATGTTCTAGATGGTGCCGCGGATTTTGCAACACCCGTCACGGTCAATGCCAAGACAGGAGAGATCCTTTCCTATAAGGGTAGATTGTCTGCTATCCGCAGTAAGGACGCCGTCGAAGTCGTCATCCGGCGCAAATTCAACGAACAGGATGAACTTACCGGTACGGAGATCGAAGAGAGCGGTTTACGCAAGCTTTCTTCCAAAGCGCGCACTAATATCGAGAGAGCGTTGGCGTTGCAAAAAGAACAGATGGCTGATCTTGAGCTATTGCTTAAAGATAGTTTCTTCGCTGGACGCCTGCCCGATTCTTTAGAGGCGGATATCCGGCCGCAGGCTGCAAGAACCGGGAGCGCCACCGATAGACAGGCCGCAGTCGCGGCCGTCAAGAGTTTGATCGCTGATCAGGGATGGAAAGGCTTTGCAAGGAATTTCAAGGAACCGTTGCAGTTGGCTAAAGATCTTGACATAGCTATCAACGAAGGCATGCAGCCGGCGGCCATCGTCGAGGCGCTGCTAAAAGCCGACCCGGACCTCACTTCGCAACGCATCCATTTGCGTACGCAAGGGACTTTGCGCGCAGAGCTTCCTGAACCGGGAAGCAAGCTTAGCGTGAAGGATGAGCTCAAGCTCATAGTGGATTCCAGTAAAATGGCACGCAGCGCGATCGGGGCCGCTGTTATGACTCCGGTTTTGCGGGCTCTGCATGCGGCGTTCATGGGTCCTGAGCCAAAATTGGTCGAACCGGCGCAGGAGGCGTTGCGGGCCGGGGAGCCCCGCGCGGTAATTGAGGCTGCGGTAGCGGAAACGCGCCGGGAACTTTTATCCGTCGACGCCGATATCCTTAAGGCGGACTGTATCGGGGATTTTTGCGCCAGCGCCGCGTATGACACAGCGCCGCGTATCAAAGAGTACGCTAAGACCCGCCCGGGTCTTGAAGTTTTGCATCACAACACACAGAGCCTGCTTTCGCCGGAGGCGCCGTGGCATGAGTTCTTGCTAGTACGAGATAAGGCGTCGGGCAGGGAATGGCTTGTCGATACGACAGTGCGGCAGTTCTTTGATCCGACGCCGCGCGCGAAAGGCGTCGTGGCGCCCATGGAGATTGGCAAGGCCATGCGCGCCACTGTCGTGGGTAATGAATTTGCCGACCGCTTGATCCGTGATGGCTATGCGCCATTGAATCCGGCGACAGCGCGGATTTATTTCGGGGCGTTCGCGCCGGAAGGCGCGCTCGACATGGCGGCGTTGCATAACCGCTTGAAGAGCCCGACCAGCGCGCTCGACCTAAAACCCATCGGCGAGATCAAGCCCATCGAGGCGCGCGCGCCGCCGGCCTGGGAGCCCGTGGCGAGGAAGAAGACATTCTTTACCGGCATGTGGCTCGAGGGCGCGGCGCGTCGATTAGGCGACGCGTTGGGACTTAAAGGCGGTCAAGATAGCGAGAGCAGCTCGAATCCCGATCCGTATTTGTTCAGAAGCCAAAAGCAGGCCAAAGCATTGGATTCGATGTTCACGGATGGGCTTTTATATCCTCCACAGGACGCGGTCTTGGTCAAGAAAGCACAACAGCGCTTAAAGGAATTGACGGGCGAGGAGGTTGGCGAGGAGGTTGCGCGGTATCGTTGGGTCAAGGCTATCGGGATCAAACAGGCACGTGATCCGGAGTTGACGCAAAGCCGACTCGACTCGCCGCATGTCATCGCGACCAAGGGAGGCAGGAAATGTTCCGGCCATGGCTTTTGCGCTCCGTCGACGGTGCACACGATTGCCGCGACCTTGGGGATAGTGGCGTTCGATGATGCTGGGTATTCCCATGTACTCGCGCAAGCCAATAAGATCGTCGGCGCCAAAGAGATCGCTAAAGAGGGCATGGAGTACCATGAGCTAGCCCAACTGGCCGCTTTTTATGGCCGAGTGGTCACTGTCAAAGAGACCGAGCTATTCTCTAGTGTCAGCTTGATGAAGGCCCCTGTGATCGCGATCGTCAATACCGGGACGTTGCATGCCGTTGTCATCGAAGGCGGCTTCATGCATCAGGGAAAACCCCACGTGTCTGCTGTTTTTCCGAATGTTGAAGGGCCGCTTTTGATCCCGCTTGAGCGCTTTGCGCAGATTTATGAGCAAAGCTTCGAGCCATTGATGATACTTCCCGCATCGAGCGCCGATCCCGCATCACTAGCGCTCAAAGGCTCGGCTGATCGCAGGGGCATCGCAGGGGAGGCGGTTCATTTGGAGATTCCAGCGCATCTTT
>JBBTGF010000258.1:0-3499 GCA_038041525.1 Elusimicrobiota bacterium
CGATAAGGGGTTTGCGGCTGCTAATGAAGGCGTGGAGTCCTTCAGTCCCGAGTTATGGAGCGTGGTCAACCGTAATCATGAACTTGAGAGTTCTAAGACGGGAGTGTTGTTCTGGGCCGTGATGCTTAAAACTTTGGGTTTCGACATCGTCTTCATCGCTTCGCGTCTGCCGCAGGATAATGAGGGTTTGGTCGACCGCTGGGATTGGCTCCATGACGGGTTCTATTTTGAGAAGGAGAAGAGTCGCATCATGGGCAGGTCGCGTTTCGTCGTCTTCATCGGTGATTCGGATTCCGATATCGAGGACGCGCAGAAGGTCGGCGTCTGGGCGGTGCGCGCCCGGCGGTCCCCGCGCAGTTCGTATCAGGCGAATTATTCTCCGGGAAAATACAATGAATGGATCCTGCCGTTCTCGGGTTAGTCGGAGGTCATATGCGTAAACCGATGGTGGTCGCCAATTGGAAGATGAACAAATCGCAGGCGGAGGTCGGCGAGTTCGCCGCAGAGTTGACCAGGAAGATCCCGCATGGGACGCTCGGCAAGGTCGAAGTGGTCATTTGTCCGACTTTCATCCATCTGCCTTTGTTGCTGGGCAAAGGGGTCTTGCCCTCGGGCGTTTATACGGGCGCTCAAGATTGCCATTGGGAAGACAGCGGCGCTTTTACCGGATGCGTCTCGGCGCGGATGCTCAAAGACATGAAGGTCAGGCACGCCATCATCGGTCATTCGGAGAGACGGCGTTATTTCGCCGAAACCGACGTTATGCTCGGTGACAAATTGAAGAGCGCCATGGCCGCGGGGTTAGTACCCATCTTTTGCGTCGGTGAGAGCCTGCAGGAGCGTGAAGCGCAGCGGACGTTCACGGTCTTAGACGCGCAATTGGCGGCCTTGGGCAGCGTGAGTCCTGATATCTGGAAGGGTCATGCGGATTTTGTCTTGGCATATGAGCCTGTGTGGGCCATCGGCACAGGCAAGAACGCCACGGCGGCGCAAGCCCAAGAGGCGCATGCGCATCTGCGGGGCCGCTTGGCCCAGCGGCTCGGCGTCGAACGCGCGCAGAGTACGCGCATACTCTACGGCGGTTCCGTCACTCCTGAAAATTTCCGTGAACTGCTCGATTGTCCCGATGTCGACGGAGGGTTGGTGGGTGGCGCCAGTCTCAAAGCCGAGAGCTATCTCAAGTTGGTCGTCTTAGCGGGAGATTGACTTATGTCGGGGGTCATCTGCAAGGTCACGATCGGTATCGACCCTAGACATATCCACCTAAGCGACGAACATTTCAAGATCCTCTTTGGGGCTGATGCCAAGCCGCGTAAGTTAAAGAACGTCGTGCAGCCGGGATATTATTCGGGCTGGGAGACCGTGACGCTGTTGGGGCCCAAGGGGGAGATACCCAACGCGCGCTTGGTGCATCCCGGCCGCTCATACACGCAAGTCGAGGTGACGCGTACCGATGCTATCAGACTCGGCATCAAGGCGCCATTACGCAAGTCGGGGGATATCTTCGGGTCAGCGCCCGTGACGTTAGTGGGGCCTGCGGGACGTCTTGAACTCAAAGAGGGTTGCATCGTACCATGGCGGCATATCCATATGCATACCAGCGAAGCCGCTCCTTTGGGTCTTAAGCATAATGATTTTGTCCGGGTGCGCGCGGGCGCGGGTTCTGGCCGTGAGACCATTTTTGAGAATGTCTGGATGCGGGTGACCGACTGGTGGAAAGCGGAGTTTCATTTGGACGCCGATGAGGCTAACGCCGCCGGTTTAAAGAGCGGCGATGCCATCGAGATCGTCAGCATACAGCAAGACGCACCGCAGGAATACGCGGTGTTCCCGCCTGAAGAGGACCATTTTCACGGCAACTTGGCCCACCCCGGGCAACCTCATTGACGATCTTAGTCGCGTTCATCTTGCTGTTCGGCGGCATCTGTTGTGGCGCTGACCTTGCTTCGACGCTGGCCTTGATGGAGCTCGATCGCCGTGATCTAGCGCTCAAGCATGCCGCGATCGCCGATCCGTGGCGACTGGAACTTCCCGCCGCACTCCTTGACGATCCCGAGTCAGCCGCAATGACTTTAGCCGCGCCTTTACGAGGTCTTGCCAGTGATGTGCGGCCGTCCGTAGCCCTGCGGATGCAGGCGGCACAGCTCGATCTTAAGGCGCTTGACGTGCAAACTGTCTTGACCGTTCAAGAGCGCCATGATATCCAAGTCGCCGCTACGCGCTTGAGCGCCGATGAGGCGTTACGTGGTGTCATCAGTGAGATACTCATGGGTTGTGTCGAGGCGCGCATCCAAGTCGCTGCCGCACTTAAACGTATCCCACAAGCGCGCCGCCGCGAGCTGCTCGATCATTTCTTACCCGAGCTTTTAGGCGGCGATCTGAAAGTCGAGTCTTTGAACTCCCCTCAGCAAGCTTGGTGGGATAAAGAACGTAGCTTTATCGAGGAAGCGTCGTCATTTGACCGTGGCGCGTTGCTCTCAGCCGCAGCGCGCTTGATGCGCACGCTTGAAGATGCGTTGCCGGTCCTATTGCGTCAGCGTGGTTCATTCCCAGCCATCAAGGATGTACGTTGGGTCGAGACGCCTTGGGGCAAGGTCATCATCGCTGCGGCGGGCGCGACGCGTCATGATAAAGACGCATTGCTTATCATCGACTTAGGCGGTGATGACGTTTACGATCGTCCGGTCGACCGCAGCGACAATGAAGTCAGCGTGATCATCGATCTCGGTGGCGACGACGTCTATCGTGACCATGCCCAGGGCGCCGGCGTCTTCGCTGTCGATATCCTGCTTGACGCTGCCGGTGATGACAGTTATCAGGCCGGTGATATCGCGCAAGGGGCCGGAGTGTTCGGGGTGGGCGTCCTCTGGGACCTTGAGGGCAGCGATTCGTATCAGGCACGCATCTTCGCCCAGGGCGCCGGGTTCATGGGAGCGGGTCTGCTTGTCGACTCCACCGGCGCGGATAGTTATATCTTGGGTTCTGCGGGACAGGGTTTAGGTGCGCCGGCGGGTCATGGGATGTTGCTTGACGCCGCGGGCAACGATACGTATACGGCTGGCGGCCGAAAGTTCGATCCGCGCGGTTGGTCGGAGGATTATGGTGACTACCATCAAGGCGACGTCAGTGAGAGTATGGCGCAGGGGGTAGGTTTGGGTTGGCGTGAGCGCGGCGCCGGCGGCATCGGTACGTTGGCGGACTTAAGCGGCAACGACGTCTACGTGGCTGATTATTTCGCTCAAGGATCCGGTTACTGGTTGGGCGCCGGAACGCTCTTCGATGCCCAGGGCAACGACCGTTATCTGGCGCGTCGTTACGCGCAGGGTGCGGGTGTGCATTATGCGGCCGGCGCATTGCTTGATGATGCGGGTAACGACGTCTATTCGAGTTGGGCGGTATCCCAAGGCAGCGGACATGATAATGCGCTCGGCGTCTTGTCCGATGAATCGGGTAACGATAGCTATGTCATGGATCAGAATGGTTTTTTGGGGCAAGCGGC
>JBBTGF010000259.1:0-1348 GCA_038041525.1 Elusimicrobiota bacterium
AAAAACGTTCTGACTACTCATTGTCATGATGATTTACGCTAAAAATGGAATAATAGAAGCGCTATGAAAAAAGTCCTGGTCACCGGTGGCTGCGGGTTCGTGGGTTCCACTATCATCCGCCAACTCCTCGAACAGGGCATCGAAGCGGTCGGCGTAGACCTACCACAACTCGAGAACCGTTTCGCCTTCAAAGGCAAGGCGCGCTTCATCGGCGCGGACTTGACAGATAAAGCTTCATTGAGCGCCAAGATAAACGGCGGCGGCTTTGACGCGGTCTTGCATACCGCCGCGCTCTTTAAATACGGCGCTAAAGTCGAAGATCTCCACCACGTCAACGTCGAAGGCACGCGCAACCTCTGCGACGTGATGCTTGAGAAGGGCATCAAGCGCTTGGTCAATTGGAGTTCCTCGACCGTATTGGGTTTCTGGGACGACCCCAAGCTCGTCAAAAACGAGACCACCCCGATAAACGAAGCCGATATCGACGAGAACTACGCTTACAGCAAATATAAACAAGAGAAGCTCGGGCAAAGCTACATCGCAAAAGGCTTGGAAGTGACCACCATACGCCCCGGCGACATCTATGGCCCCGGCACGCCGATGGGACTAGCGCTACCCATGTATTTCTTCAAGATCGGCCTGATGCGTAGCGTTCCCGGCATGCGTGAGGTCTTCATCTCCCATGTGCATGTCGATGACGTAGCGGGCGCCGCTATCTATCTGGCAGGACAACCCAAAGCAGCCAACGAGATATTCCTTTTAGCCGACTCGCGGCCCCTGTCCACGATCGAGACCATGGACGTCATCGCCAAACGCTTCAATACTTGGAGCTTGCCCGCGCGTAACAAGACCTTCGGCATCCCCATCTTCCACACGCATCCCGCGATCCTCAAGCTCTCGGGCTTGGTCGAAGAGATCCGCGCTAAGATCAAAGGCGTCTACCCGCGCTTCACGCGCCAAAGCGCCACTTACTCGATCAAGAACCACATCCTTTCTAATAATAAACTCCTGGGGTCGGGCTACAAACTCAAATGGCCGGACGCGGCCCTCGCCATCCCTAGGGTCATCGACTGGTATGAAGAAAATAAGTGGGCGATCGTTAAAGGATAGACTGGGGCGGGCGCGCTTCCACACCTTCGTGGTGGATCCGCCCACCATGGTACTTTTCGGTCTGGCTGCCGTACTCGTCAGCGTCAAATTCCTTAAATCAAACAAGAGATTCATCTGGGCCGTCTGTGCCGTGTTCCAGCTCATCTTCTGGATCGCCGGACCGATGATGTATCTTGACGTCCCCTTCTTCGCCAAGCAGGGGACGGGTAACGAGTTCATGTGGAATGGGTATCTCATG
>JBBTGF010000260.1:0-2226 GCA_038041525.1 Elusimicrobiota bacterium
ACGTCCGGCGAAGACAGCGGGCGTGACCCCTTCCTTAGCCGAGAGATCGATGATGCGGTCATCGACGTCCGTGAAATTCTGGATATGCGTGACCTTCAAGCCCGCAGCTTCCAGCGTACGGCGCACGATATCGAAGAACACATAACAGCGCGCGTGACCCAGATGCGTCGGCCCATAAGGCGTCAACCCGCAGACATAAAGCCCGGCCTCCCCCGCCTTAAGCGGCTCAAAACGCTCGAGCTTGCCTGTCAGTGTATTGGTCAGTACGATATCACTCATGATGATTTGATCAGGCAAACGCACCAACAAGCCACACAACGGCTGGCTAAGGGCTCCAAGCTCTCGAAAGTCTTACAGGTCAGGCCGACGCGGTCGACCGACAATCCCAACAAATCCGCTAAAGCGCTGCGGATCGCCACGCTGTGCGGCGCGATCTTCGGGCGTTCGAGCGCCAGCGTACAGGAAACACTCTGCAGGCGGCATTTCTTGCGGCGCAGGAGCGCCAGAGCGTCCTTAAGGATCAACCGCGAATCCATGCCCTTGGTCTTGACTATACCGGGCGGGAATTTCTCACCGATATCGCCGGATCCTAAAGCCGCGCGGATGGCATCGCTTAAAGCATGCAGCAGCAGATCGCCATCGGAATGCGCCACGACCTTAAAAGGCGCAGCTATCTTGACACCGCCTAATGTGATCCAACCCCGTGAGGCCTTAGCTATACGGTGCAGATCGAAACCGGAACCGATCCTCATCGCCGCACCAATAAGCGCAGGTCGCCGGGATAAGTGACTTTGATGTTAAGCGGGTCGCCGGGATAAGGCAACACTTTGAATCCAGCGGTCTCTAATATCTGCGCTTCATCGAGATAAACGTCTTCGCGGCTCTTGGCAAGCGCCCGGGCCAGGTCTTGGGCGCGTGCCAACTGAGGCGTCTGGGAAAAATGCAACAACCGGCGGTCGGGGACGGTGGTCAATGACCCATTGACCCACTTGACGGTCTCGCGCACCGCAGACACAGGCACGGCGCCCGCAGCTTTACGATGTGCCAAGAACTTAAGCATGCCGCCGATCCATGCGGCAGGCCAATTCGGCCGCGCCGCGTCATGCACAAAGATGAAATCAGCGTCACCGGCGCCGCGCAATGCCTTCTTCAATGAACCGAAACGCGTAGCCGCGCCGGTAACGGTGACGATCTCAAGCGGAAAACCCGCCGGGATGCACCCGCGCGCTTTAAGTCCCGCCAACGAATCCCCTTTGGGCAGCGCGATGACTACGCGCGTGAGGAACCGATGTGCCTTGGCGGCGTTGGCAAGGGACCAGTAAAGCAACGGTCTGGCGCGCCAACGCAGATATTGTTTAGGTACGGCGCCACCGAAGCGTTTACCGCTACCGGCGGCGAGTACGATGAAGACCGCTTTTGCAATCACTGCTCTCGCGGATTCTTGGGTTTAGAGAAGACCATCTTACCGGCAGACGTCTGCAAAAGCGAGGTCACGTGGACCTCGACACGCTTACCGATCAAAGCCTTACCGCCCTCGACGACGATCATGGTGCCATCATCGAGATATCCCACGGCCTGGTCGCGCTCTTTGCCGTCTTTGATGAGGAACACATGGATGTTCTCACCCGGCAGCACCACGGCCTTGACCGCCAACGCCAAGTCGTTGATGTTCAACACCTCGACGCCCTGGATGTTGGAGACCTTGTTCAAATTAAAGTCGGTCGATACCAGTTTGGCTTTCAAGTCCTTAGCCAATTGCACGAGCTTTTGATCGGTCTCTTTGATATCCGGATAGTCGTTCTCCAATATCTTCATCGGCACCGGGCTGTCTTCCTGAATCTTGGCGACGATATCAAGACCACGGCGGCCGCGCATACGCTTCTGGTTATCCTGATCGTCACTCAAGCGCTGCAACTCATCTAAGATGAATTTTGAGACGATGACCGCGTTGCCGGTGACGAACTTGGTCTTTAAAAGATCATAGATCCTGCCATCGATGATAGCGGAAGAATCCAAGACATAGAGGTTCTGCCCCCGCTTCTTGTTCCAGGCCGACACCAGCCTGTCATCCATGCTATCGAGCTCGGGGAATTTCTTAACGACCAAGACCAGGCCAAGATAGGCCAACAGGATCTTGACCACCAAAGAAAAATCCATCCAATACGCCTGCACGCCCTCATTACCGATGGCGCCGGCGACGAAATCAAGCAAGCCGCCGGCGATGAT
>JBBTGF010000260.1:2236-3811 GCA_038041525.1 Elusimicrobiota bacterium
CGATGACGATGGCGCTGATGAGCAGCCCGAAAAGCGCCCCCCGCCAATGCGGCTGGATCTGGAAGTAACCGGTCGCGGGACCAAGGATGAGCACAAGGATACGGAAAGACCAAACAAGTACCATGATAAGAAACCTCCCACATTATTCTGCGATAATGACATAAGGCGGGCAAGACCTAATTCAGGCATGCCACGACCTTCGGATCACCCTTAGACGTCCGTTCTTTGAGGGCACGGATAAAATCGCCCACCATGAAGAACCCTTTCTTAGGGTGCAATATCTTAGTGAATCCCAGGCTTGTCGCCTGTTTAACCCTGGCCGCCAGGTCCTTGGGCGCCAGTACGTCGCCGGAGAGCGACACTTCGCCTAAGAACACGGTATCTGTCGGCACGGGGATATCATAGAAAGAAGAGACCAAGGTGACGATCTGGGCTAAGTCGATACCCGTATCTTTACAACGCACGCCGCCGACCAAAGAGACGAAGACATCGGTACACTCAAAAGACACTCCCAGCGTCTTCTCGATGACGGCCAGCATCATCTCCATACGGTTACGTTCAAGGCCGAGCGCGGTGCGCCTGCCCGGAGCCATACGCTTAGCGCCGACCAACGCCTCGATTTGCACCAAGAACGGCTGGCCCGAATCCATGGCGATGGAACTGGCGAACCCCGAACGTTTGACTTGCTCACCTAAACGCTCGCGCCATTCTTTAGAAATGAACGACGCCGACGGATCGACCACCTCGGTCAACCCTTCGACTCCCATGGAGAAGACCACTAGTCCGTTAGCTGCCCCGAACCGGTTCTTCACCACACGCAGCGTACGGAATTCCTCAAGCCTCGGTTTCTCCATCTCCATGACCACGTCGACCATATGTTCAAGATGCTTAGGCCCGGCAAGCGTGCCTTCTTTGGTGACGTGTCCTAACAGAATGACGGTGATACCGCTCTTCTTGGCCAATGCGAGCATCTTTAAAGCGACCAAACGCACCAGCGCGGGCGAACCCACGGGATAACCCGCGCTCTCGGCATCGACCGTCTGCACGGAATCGACGATAAGTAGCGCTGGGCGCAATTCCTCGGCTTTCCAGAGGATCTCTTCTAAGGTCAACGAACTTGCGACATAAAGATTGTCTTGCGGAGTGACTTTAAGACGGGCCAAACGCGCCGCGATCTGCCCGGTCTCTTCCTCGCAACTGGCATAAAGCACCGAGCGGCGGGCTCGCGCCCATTGAGCGGCCAGATGCGCCATCAAGGTCGATTTACCGATACCCGGGGCGCCGCCTAAAAGGACGAAAGCGCCTTCAAAGATACCGCCGCCAAGAGCTTCATCGAAAAGCGGGAACCCGCTGGTGACCGGGCCTCTGGCCATTGACGGCGCCACGGCGGCCAAGGCGGCCGTCGAATGTACGTCTAAATCACGCGCCTGCGCCTGACGTTTGAGCTTCTCGCGCGACGCATTGGAACTTGCGGTATCAAGACTGTTCCAAGCCTGACAACCGTCACACTGACCAAGCCACCTAAGCGACTCCTTGCCACATTCCCGGCAACGGTAGATGATCTTGGTCTTCATG
>JBBTGF010000261.1:0-5190 GCA_038041525.1 Elusimicrobiota bacterium
AATTGTTGTGCGAAGAAGAGTAGATGGGGACTGGGCGTCTTATTGTTCGATTTGCATTCGAGCATGACCCAGGGTTTATCGTCGCGTAGGACTAAAAAATCCACTTCCCGTTTGTCTTTATTACGGATGAACCTTAGGTCGAACTCGCCTTGCCCCGTATCCGTCCAATAGTGGCAGGCTTTCAGCAGATGCAGAGCCGCCAGATTCTCCAGACGTGCCGATACCTTTTCACCAGGAATGCGCAAGATATCATAGAGGTACAATTTTGGTTCGGCTGTCAGCACGCGTCTTAATTTCTTCGCGTAAGGCCTCACCAGGAAGCAGAAATAGAGCGCTTCCAACATGGATACCCAGCTTCTGACGGTGCCGTAGGCGACTCCGGCGTCTTCGCGTAGGGAGTTGATGGATAAAAGAGAACTCACTTTATCGCACAGTAGATCCGCTACCACACGCAAGGCGTTAAGATCGGACACCATCTGGATATCCCGGGCGTCTTCGGTCGCCAGACGGTCGAGTCTTAGTCGGCTCCAGCGCCGCGCTTTGGACTCACTAGCGCCGAAGAATGGTTCCGGGCACCCCCCTAATCTTAGAAGGTCCTCCCACGCGAAACGCGTGGTACGGTTTTGCAAGATATCATCCGGCGCTGGCGGCGTGCTTGATTCGTTCACGCTCAAGGGATGGAGCCGGTAAGGAAAATAGCGTCCCATCAGACTGTCGCCGCCTTTGCGGTAAAGATCCAATCGCGCGCTCCCGGTCACTATGATCGGGATATCCTCTCCCTGCTTGTCAAAAACGCCTTTAAGCTTGGTTTTCCAGCGGCGATCTTTATGCATCTCATCTAGCAGCACCGGCCCGGGTCCGCGTAACGCCAAGGCGCCGGAGGGGGATTTACTCCAGGCTTTTCTGAATCCCGGATCGTCCCAGAGGAAGTAATTGCCGGGATCTTTGAGCAACTTTTTGGCCAATGTGGTTTTACCGACCTGCCGGGGGCCGGAGATGAATGCCATTTTCCGTGAAGCCAAAGCATCCGTCGCGATTGCTGATTGCAGGTAGCGTTCTACGGGCATATCGCTATTCTATCACACAATTGATAGAAAGTCGCGCCTTTTTATCAGATGTATGATAGGAAGTCTGAATTCAAGGTATTGTGAAGTACGTTCATACCCGTAAATCCAGGAGCTGTGTTCCCATATCTTAAACTCCATTTTGCATGGTATTTTGGAGTTATTCAACCCAAAAAGTATCAGCCTGATCGAGTCAAGTGATATCCGGAAATCCTGGCGCTGCGCGTGATTCCAATAATAGCCCGGCTGGCCAATAAAAATCCCGCCCCCTGTTCCACCGGTTCGACCCCAAGCGATTGGGTGGATTCCATTAGCAGGTTCTTGATCGTCAAGGCGACAGCGGCCTTATCCACCGCTTTCCAGGCTTTGCGTTTGCGTAGGGCTTTGAGCAACAGGGCAGAGATTCCCGCCACGTGCGGGGCGGCCATAGACGTGCCGGACATCTTCTCGTAAAGGACCCTTCCTTTGATATCGATGGAGCATTCGCCGAGCTTGGTGGCCGAGCTTTTAGCGGAGATGATGCCCGCGCGATAGTCGCATCCAGGCAGGTGCGCGTAGCCGCCGCCTACGGCTACGATATCGGGTTTGAGGATGTCTTTACGGGTCTTAGGGTAGCCTTTGCCGGAAAAGTCCTATCCGGTATCATTTACGGCCCCCCCTTTTCGTTCTAAGAGGGCAGAATTTTAGCTGAGGAACGGTACGGGGTCATCGATAAAGAGGGCCCCGCATTTTTGAGGGATGCAGCCTCTTGACTTCGGCTAAATTCGCTACAATTTTTAAATGCTGAGGGTAGTTTGCCAGCGAGCCTGCTTGGTCTGCAAGGGTTGTGCGTTCTGAGCATGGAGTCCCACACTTTGCGGGATGAAGTGATTCGTCTGCGGCGCGAAACGAGTAATTGCGCCAGCGCCTCGCCCTTATCGTGGCCGAGCCGTTACCCTCCTATCGACCCACATTGCCTGAATTGCCGCTGGCAAGACCACGGCGGAAATCTATGATTACGTCGATGCCCAGGTCCCGGAGCTCAAACATATGTTCTATCGCCGCCAGAAGACCTACAAGTCCCTGGGTTTCGTGCTCGGCGGCCTCACTAAGATCGGACGAGAGCGCACATAGTCGATGAATACGCTTCCAGAACGCTTCCGAAGCGGCCCGGAGGGCCAATTCCTCGAGCGCAAGTCTTGTTTCAATAAGCGCGCCAAAACGCCGAAACCTCTCCTGCTGAAAAATGTTTCTGCCGAGATCGCTGAAACCTTGGTCGCATTTGCCAACGCGGACGGCGGAGAACTCGTCGTCGGCTTAGACGACGACGGGACGCCTTCCGGCCTACCTTTCAACGACAAGCAGTTGGCCAAACTGATTGAGATTTCCTCCTCACGGATCAATCCGCCGCTCTCAGCGAAACCGGAAATTTGCCTGTGCGGCTCTCAGAAAATTCTCCTTTTCGAGACTGGCCCGTCCCTCGTCACTCACCGCACGACTGCCGGCCAGTACCTCTACCGCGACCATGACAAGAATATGCCCATGGACGCCGACCGGATCGCCCATGCCAAGGCGCTCAAGAAGCAAAGCCTGACCGAACACGCTCTCGTCCCTGGCGCAGGTATGGCGGATTTGCGCGAGGACCTCGTCCACCGGGTCGCCGAGAAATTCAGGCCCGGCATCCCAGCGAAACAGGCCCTGATCGAGTTGCGTCTGGCGGAGCCTCAGAACGGCGACGCGCGATTGAGCTTCGCGGCCCTGTTGCTGTTCGCCAATGACCCTGAACGTTGGCATGAGAAGGCCTATGTCGAATACATCCGGTTTCGCGGCATCCAACGCGAGCATGGCGCAAATCTCAATATCGTCCAGCGGGAGAGGATATCGGCTCCTCTTGCAGAACTCTCAGAAAAGGTCGTCGAAAAGATCAAGCCGCACATCGGACAGCGTCAGGTCCTTCACGACCTATTCTTTTCCGAGAACGCCGAATACCCGCAGTTCGCTTGGCAAGAGGCCGTAGTCAATGCCCTTGCGCATCGGGACTATGGTCTGCGCGGCACTCCGGTCGAGATACACCACTACGATGACCGTCTGGAGGTCGTGTCGCCAGGAAGCCTTGTCCCGCCGATCACCTTGGACGTCCTGCGCAAGGGAGTCGGCGGTCACGCTTCGCGAAATCCGCTCATCGTTCGCGTCATGGTCATCGCCGGACTCATGAGAGAAGTGGGCGAGGGTGTGCCTAGGATGTTCGAGGTCATGGAAGACAATGGCCTGCACAGGCCCGAGTTCACGGACAAACCGCATGGCTTCATCACGGTTTCTCTGCGCAATTCCATGGTCTGGGATGAGGGTACGCGTGCTTGGCTGGCCAAGTTCAAGGATAAGAAGCTGAGCCAGAACCAAATACGTCTTTTGGCTATGGCACGGCAGCAGGATGGGCGCTTTACCAGCGCGCAGTATCAGAAGCTTGTGGGTATCGATATCTATAGCGCCTCCCAAGACATCAAGGAGCTAATTCGCAAGGAATTGGTGCGGCTTGAGAAGAAAGGCGGGAGGATTTATGTCCTGGCTTGGGAAGGAGCCTCGGCTCATCCTCAGGATTTCGAGATTTTGGCTAAGGAGATGGCGGAGAAGGGACGCCTCGCCAACAGTGATCTGCGCCGTATTTGGGGACTTGATAGGCAATCCGCCCTTCGTCGCGCGAAGGCATTGCTGGAGGCGGGTTGGCTTATGGCCAAGGGCAACCGGCGAGGGCGGTACTACCTGGCAGGTCCAAAGGTGAGGTAATGCGACAGTCTCGTATACTTCTGTCGCAAATGAGGGTGTCGCATAACTGGTCAGCGCAGCCTTGCGGGATAACCTCTGAGAGTTATCGCCAACGCGCAATCCCGGTAAAAGCCCGGCTGGCCACTAAAAATCCCGCTCCCTGTTCATTGGGTTTATGATGCAGGGTTCTGGCGGAGCGTTTAAGCATCTCTTTGATCTTGTAAGTGAGGTTCGCCGATTCCCTCGAAGCCAAGGTTTTACGCTTACCTAGGGCTTCCAGCAACAGGGCGCAAATGCCGGCCACGTGTGGGGCCGCCATGGAGGTGCCGGACATCTTCTCGTAAAGCGATCTTCCTTTAAGCGTCACGGAGCATTCACCGAGTTTGCTGGTTGAACTTTTAGCGGAGATGACGCCCGCGCGGTAGTCACATCCGGGTAAGTGCGCGTAACCGCCGCCCACGGCTACGATATCGGGTTTGAGGATGTCTTTACGGGTCTCGGGGTCTTTGACTGGTCCGCGAGAGGAGTAAAATGCCAAGTTGCCGTCTTTGTCCGTAGCCCCGACTGTGATGGCTAGGCGCGAGGTTCCCGGGGAGCCGATGGTGCGGCTGCCGGGCCCGGAATTGCCTGCGGCCACGCAGACCACGATGCCTTCGCGCATCAGGGCGTCGCATTCCTGGGATAGAACGTCGTCGGGGTCTCCGGTCCCGCCCAAGGAAAGATTGATCACCTGCGCTCCGGAGTACGCGCACCAGGAGATCGCAGCTAAAACCGCGTCATCCGTGCCGCCTTCCACGTCGATGGCTTTGGCGGCTAGGATGCTGGCGTCCGGCGCTATGCCGCGGTAAACCGGTCCCGCGCCCGCGATGATGCCCGCCACATGCGTGCCATGCCCCACTCTGTCCTTGATGCCGTTGCCGGTGAAATCTTTGGTTTTCAGGATACGTCCGGTTAGGTCAGGATGTTTGGCGTCGATGCCGCTGTCGACGATGCCTACGGTGATACCTTTCCCGGTGAAGCCTGAGTCCCAAATCTTGGGCACTTCCATCAATGGCGCGCTCTCGTTGAGTAGAAGATAGACCGATTTGTTCGCCACGACCCGGTGGCCTGCTTGTTTAAGCTTTGCCGTGAATGAGCGGACTGCCTTGCGGGGTAGTTCAGCCACGAAGCAGTTCACCCGCCGGTGAGTCTGGCGTATTTTGGCTTTATGCGCGGTTAGAAAATGCGGTTCGAACCCGCAGTCGTAGCAGATTTCGTGCGTTTGCTTGGCGGCTTTGGCTGAAGCGGGCGCCCAGCAGCTTTGCGCGATCTGGCGCTTAGCGGGGAAGACCCTGTTTCTTAGCGACACTGACACAAATTCCAACGAGGAGTTGAGTAGCGTTTT
>JBBTGF010000262.1:0-2478 GCA_038041525.1 Elusimicrobiota bacterium
AAAGAACAGATGGCGTTTCAGATAAAAGAACGGGTCTCCCAAACGGTGCCCGGCCAAGATGGCGCTCGCCGAGAACACCATGACGGCGCCGAGTCCCAAGAGCGCCATGAACGCGAAAAGCAGCACCATGTCAACGGCGGGAAGCCGCTTCTTCGGACCCGCAAAGACCTGCTTCATGTCAACGGCCCGTACCATAGGCGCGCGCGTCAAACCTCGCGGCGAGCTCGCGGAAACGCTCCCCGCGCTCTTCATAATCCCTGAACTGGTCGAACGACGCACACGCGGGAGACAATAACACGATATCGCCCGGCAGCGCGCACTTCGACGCGACGGCGAAGCACTCCTCAAGATCCTTGAATTTCCGACAATTGATAGTGTCGCTTAAATCCTTGATGATCAAGTCAGCGCTGGCGCCATAAGCATAGACCGCGGCGATCTGCGAGCTGAAGCGCGCTATCTCCTTATATGGCGCTCCCTTATCAAGTCCACCCAAAAAGAGATGCACCCTGCCACGGCGCGCCGCGGCGACTTCACGCAAGGCGTCGAGCGCCACCACGGTGCTCGCCACATTGGTCGCCTTCGAATCATTGATATAAAGGACTTTGGCGGATTCACCGATCCTCTCTAAGCGATGCGGCGGCGGCATGAACGTGCGCAATCCGCCATCGAGGACTTGCTTGGCCACACCGGCATACTGCGCCGCCAAGAGCGCCGCCATCTGATTCTCAAGATTGTGCCTGCCCATCAAGTTCGGACAAGGGGCGAATTCATGACTATGTTTAGCGCAATTCAGCGTGATCGCGGTCTTCCCCTGCCATTGCCCGCGTACGGTCAGCGACCCAAGACACGCCCCCGACTTCAAGAAGCGTTTACTGCTGAAATACGCCCTCTTGCAATACCTGCCCTCCAGCAACTGCACGACCACCGGGTCCTCACGGTTGGCGATAGCCAAGCCGCGCAAGCCCAAAAAACGAAAGACCTTCTCTTTGGCATGGATATATGAAGCGAGCGACCCGTGATGGTCGATATGATCCGGCGTGACGTTAAGCAAGATGCCGCAGGACAACGGCAACTTACCCGAGTCTTCGAGTTGATAGCTAGAGACCTCCAAGACGACGTCGGTCTTACTGTCGATGTCACCGACCCGCGAGATCAGCGGCGCGCCGATGTTGCCTGCCACCACCGTCTTGCGTCCGGCAGAAGTTAGCAGATGCCCCAAGAGGGCGGTGACCGTGGTCTTACCATTAGTGCCCGTGACCGCGATGACGCGCGCGGGCTTCTGGCGCATCACCGAGAACGCGAACTCGAGCTCACTGACGATCTTGCTGCGCGCTTTGCGGGCCGCCAGCAGGACGGGGGCTTGCGGATGCAGGCCGGGACTCTTGATGATGAGTTTAGCCGCAACTGACCGGCTTGAATGGCCTCTAAACTCGAACTCGATATTGGGATAACGCCTGCCAAGGTCAAGGGCCCATTCCTGCGCCGGGCCTGCGTCACTGGCTAATACCTTGGCGCGTGGGCGGCGTACGATGAGATGATCGATGACGGCTCTGCCGGTCTTGCCTAAACCTAAGACAGCGTAATCGAACACCCTAACTCCACATCAACGGACCTTTAGACTCGCCATGGCAAGCAATGCCAGCACGATACCTGCGATCCAAAAGCGCACGACCACTTTCTGTTCGGGGATACCGAGCAGCTCAAAATGATGATGCAGCGGCGCCATCTTGAATATGCGTTTCCCGCCCGTGAGCTTGAAATAGGTGATCTGCGCCATGACACTGCCTGCCTCCAAAAGGAACACACCGCCAATGATGGGCAACAAAAGCTCTTGTTTGGCCGCTATGGAGACGAACACGAGCAAGGCTCCCAGGGGCAATGAACCTGTGTCGCCCATGAAGACCTGCGCCGGATTGGCATTAAACCACAAGAACCCCAGACCCGCGCCGATCATGGCGGCTAAAACGACAGTGAGCTCACCCGCGTCGGAGACGGGGACTACTTTAAGATACTCCGAGAACTTCGCATGTCCCGCCACGTAGACGAAGACGAGCAAGGCGCCCGCCGCGATGATGACGTTGCCGATGGCCAAGCCATCTAAGCCATCGGTCAGATTGACGCTGTTAGTGAAGCCCACAAAAAACAGCATCAACAAGAAGAAATACATCACGCCGAGGTCGAGGAAGAGTTCCTTGGCGAACGGCACATTGACCGTCAGCGGGAACATCGCATTCGAAGGGTTGATGGCGAGATAAAACGCCAAGGCGCCCGCCACGGCGATCTGTAACATGAATTTGAACCGCGAACTGATGCCTTCGGACTTGCCGGTGACGCGTTTGGCCGCGATCTTGGTCCAATCATCGAAGAACCCCAGCGCCGTGAACACCAAGATGATCACCTCGCCGATGACGACGAACCTGTTACCGGGACGCGCCCAAAGGATGATGGCGGCAAGCAATGACATCATGATGAGCAATC
>JBBTGF010000263.1:0-2359 GCA_038041525.1 Elusimicrobiota bacterium
ACATGATCGCTCTGGCCCGGACTTTGGTCAATCCTAAGGATGAGATCAGTTTACTGCGCATCCTCACCAATTTCCCCGCTTTCTCACTGACCACACAAGCCCGCGATACGGTCAAAGAAGCTACCCGTGAGAAAGCAGGTATGTTTTGGGATGCGCTGCAGGACCTGACCCTCTCTTCAAGCGAGCTCTCCAATAAGGCACGCGCGAAGATCGAACGACTACTCGCCGTCTACCGCGACTTAGGCCACGAATTAGAAGCCGCCGCTAAGACGCCGTCGCTGGCGGCGCTGTTTGAATCGATGGCACAACAAACCTCCTATCTCGATGATATCGAGGAAGAACGCGCCTTGAACATCTGGGAACTCGTCGACTCGGCTACCGAATTCCAGAAGGAAAACCCGCAAGCCAGCTTGTCCGATTTCTTGAACCACACGAGCCTCATGGCTTCCACCTCACTTGATAATAACCGCGCCAAAGACGATCAGCCGCGCATGAGCCTGATGACCGCGCACTTAGCCAAAGGGCTTGAATTCAAAGCGGTCTTTCTCACCGGGCTTGAGGAAGGTCTTTTCCCTTTCAAGATATCCAGATCGAACCCCCAGGAGATCGAGGAAGAACGCCGCTTGTTCTATGTCGGCATGACCCGCGCCGAGGATACGCTGACGTTGAGTTACGCCAAGAAACGCACCCTTTTCGGGTCATATGAGGAGAACAGTCCCTCACGCTTCTTGTACGAAGCGGGAGTCCTTGACGGTGACTGGGAATACAAACCGGTCATCAAACGAGGCGGACGGGTCAAGCATCCGCTCTTCGGCGAAGGCCGCATCATCTCGGTCTCCGGTTCTGGCGCCAACGCCAAGGTCACCGTCCATTTTGAACGCTCCGGCACGCGGAAATTCTTAGCCGAAGTCGCCCCATTGGAGCCGATCTGACGCAATACGACAAGGAGGTCTCATGGACGCGCAGAAAACCTTGCGCCACGTAGCCGAACTCGCCAGGCTCGGGCCCTACGACCCCCAACGTGAGCACGCCCTATCGCAGCAATTCCAGGAGATCCTGACGTTGTTCAAAGATCTAGCCACGGTACCTAAACCCGAAGCCTCCTGCGGCAAAGCTGCGCTCACCCCGCAAACCCCTTTACGCCAAGACGACGTGCAGGTATTCCCTCAAAAAGAGAAAATAGTGAATGGTTTCCCGCGACGCGAAGGTAATCTTCTCAAAGTGCCTAAGGTGATCGAATAACCGGATGGACATACTACGGCTTTCGGCAGAACAGACCGCGCAAAAGGTCCGTGACGGCTCACTGCGGGCCATCGACGTGACCGAGGCCTATCTTGAGCGCATCGGACTCACCGAGCCGCGCATCAACGCTTACTTGAACATCATGAGTGACACTGCCCGCGCCCAAGCCAGGGGTGTCGATGCTAAAGTCAAGTCTGGCACGCCGTTAGGCCGCTTGGCTGGCGTGCCTTTCGCCATCAAAGACAATATCCTCATCGAAGACCATCTGGCTACCTGCGGCTCGAACATCCTCAAGAACTACCGTGCACCGTATAGCGCTTCAGCCGTACAACGCCTTATCGACGAAGACGCCATCATCTTAGGCAAGACCAATATGGATGAGTTCGCCATGGGCTCCTCCACCGAACGCTCGGCATTCAAGGTCACCAGCAACCCCTGGGACATCTCTCGCGTCCCCGGAGGTTCCTCGGGAGGATCGGCTGCGGCCATCGCGGCAAGCAGCGCCCTGTTGGCCTTGGGTTCAGACACCGGCGGCTCCATACGCCAACCAGCGGCTTTCTGCGGCGTCACCGGCTTAAAACCGACTTATGGGTCCGTCTCACGTTACGGACTCGTCGCATTCGCATCGAGCCTCGACCAGATCGGCCCCTTGGGCCGCGATAGCGCCGACGTGCGCTTAGCGTTCGATGTCTTAAGCAGTCACGACCCTAAAGACGCCACCAGCATCCCGGCCGCGCTCACGCGCGATAAGAGATTCTCCAGAAAAACCATCGGCTTACCGAAGGAATATTTTGACGCTCCCGGCTTAGACATCCCGACGCGCTCGGCGCTACAAGAAGCTATCAGGGTCTACCAACGTTGCGGCTGGAAGATCAAAGATGTCTCCTTGCCTAATACGAAATACGCCCTTTGCGCCTATTATGTCATCGCCCCATCGGAAGCGAGCGCCAACCTCGCCCGCTTCGATGGCATCCGTTACGGTCGGCGCGCCGAGGGAAACTTCGATCTCGCCGCGCTTTACCGCAGCAACCGCACCCAGGGTTTCGGAGAAGAAGTCCAACGACGCATTATCATCGGGACCTTCGCGCTCTCGCATGGCTATTACGACGCCTATTAC
>JBBTGF010000264.1:0-1396 GCA_038041525.1 Elusimicrobiota bacterium
AAAATCATTGATCGCGCAGATGGTCTCGTTGTAGACCTTGAAGCGCTTCTTGACCGTCTCTGCGCCATCGTCGCTCCTGACGATGACTTTACCACCGCAAGAGTCGCAGACGCCGTTCCTCTTGGTAGGACGCGAATCTATATTATAAACCTGATGACAGCGTTCGCACTGCACTCTCTTAGCCAGCCTGGAAACGATCGCGTCTTCGGCTATCTCAAGATAGACGACCTTGTCGATCCTGATACCGGACGTCGACAGGTACTTCTCCAAGAGCCTGGCTTGCTCGATCGTCCTGGGGAACCCGTCTAATATGAAACCTTTAGCGCAGTCATCCTGTGCGAGCCTCTTGGCGACGATCTTCATGGTCAATTCATCAGGCACAAGTTGTCCATGCCTGATGAACGCGTCCACTTCCTTGCCTAAAGGCGTGCGTTTCGCGATCTCCTCACGGAAGATGTTACCGGTGGAGATATGCACTAATCCATACTTGCGTGAGAGTTCTACAGCCTGAGTCCCTTTGCCGGAACCGGGAGCCCCTGATAAGATGATCCTCATATACCGATCGAAGTCCAGGGCTACTGGGAAGCCGCTCCCACATTGAACCAACGACCTTTGACCCGTCCCTTCTTCATGAAACCCTCATAATGTCGCATCAAGAGATGCGCTTCCATCTGCCCGATGGTGTCTAACGCCACGCCGATGACGATAAGTAGCGACGTACCGCCGAAGAAGAACGGAGCATTGAGATAGCGGCGCATATATTCAGGCATGACGGCGATAGTCGCCACAAAGATAGCGCCAAAAAGCGTGATCCTCTCAAGGATCCACTCAATATGATTAGCCGTCGATTCTCCCGGCCTGATGCCCGGGATGAACCCTCCCCATTTCTTCATGTTCTCGGCCAAGTCCTGCGGGTTGATCGCGATCGAATTATAAAAGTAACAAAAGAAGATGATGAGCGCGGCAAAAACCAACGAAAAGACCGGCGAACCCTGCCCGAAACCGCCCATCACGGATTGCAACTTCGTAGCCCACCAGGAATTCGGTGAAAGATAGCTGATCATCACTGGCGCCTGTAAGACGGCACTAGCGAATATGACAGCGATGACCCCGCTGGGGTCAAGCTTGATGGGCAGGTAGGTGGTAGCGCCCCCGGCCATCTTCCTGCCTTGCATACGCTTGGCATACTGGACAGGGATCTGGCGCTGCGCGGTCTCGATCCAAACCACCAATCCGCATACGGTAAGGGCCACAGCAATAAGCGCCAAAGCGCCGACTAAAGAGATCTCATCGACACGCACCAAGCTGACGACCCCGGTGACGGCTCTAGGGAAGCCCGCCACGATACCCGTGAAGATGATCAATGACACGCCATTGCCGATACCGAATTCCGTGA